>NZ_CP169271.1:52500-117500 GCF_055814265.1 Fictibacillus sp. EA-CB0309 | reverse complement strand
TTGACTATCGTGTAGAAGATTTTGGTGATATAGAAATTGCTCGTCCAGAAAAACAAAGTATTGAAAACGAAGGAAATCTTAAAAATTTAAACGGTGTAATTGAGGCGAGTGAAAAGCTTTCCCAAACTGTATCTGATGTTATCACGAATAAGAAGTTCCCGCTTGTATTAGGGGAGATCATAGCATCGCGATCGGAACATTAGCAGGTGTTTCAAAGCATTATGAAAACCTAGGTGTCATCTGGTATGATGCACATGGTGATTTGAACACGGCTGATACTTCTCCAAGCGGAAACATTCACGGAATGCCTCTTGCAGTGAGCATTGGAATTGGGCATGAGAAACTTACAAACATTAGCGACTATACACCGAAAATCAAACCTGAAAATATCGTGATTATCGGTGCTCGATCATTAGATGAAGGTGAACGAGAACTTATTAAAGAAAAAGGGATTAAAGTATACACGATGCATGAAGTAGATCGTCTTGGCATGACGAAGGTTATGGAAGAGACGATTGAGTACTTATCCCACACAGATGGGGTTCACTTGAGCCTTGATCTTGATGGTCTTGATCCACATGATGCTCCTGGTGTTGGTACGCCAGTTCTTGGGGGATCAGCTACAGAGAGAGTCATTTAGCGATGGAGATGCTTGCTGAAGCGGAAATAATTACTTCAGCAGAATTTGTAGAAGTAAATCCGATTCTAGATGAAAAGAACAAAACAGCAACGGTTGCTGTGGCGTTAATGGGTTCTTTATTCGGAGAGAAATTACTATAATAGAATAAAAAATAAAAACAGTTGCCTCTTTATAGATGCAACTGTTCTTTTTCATTTATACGTTGATATTGATTAAGCAGTTGATCAATTTCTTGTGAAAGCTCAACTACTTCTTCTGCGATTAATGGTAGGTGTTTTGAAAGTTCATTCATTTGCTGTCTGGAGTGTTCGATTTGTTCAATTAATGATTCTCTATGCATACAAACTACCCCTCTCTGCTTCAGCATAATATTTTATATGATTAATATTCCCAGGCTTGATTTTTTTGAAACACGATATTTAGAAAAAATACCTTTTTATTTCGTCAAATTCTGCAACATGATAAAATAAAAAATATGAAAACATTTGAAACTAATGGAATGCTGGTACGTAAATAAAATCTGAGTGGTGATAAAATAATGGACGCCTTAATAGCGAATATGGTAACCCAAGTTAAAAAAGGGGACCAAGAAGCGTTTGAAGGCATTGTGGACCTATTCAAAGATAAGATATACCGGCATTGTTTCCGGATGGTCGGCAATGGACATGAAGCAGAAGATTTAGCACAAGAAACCTTTTTGCGAGCTTACCGTAATATTAGTAAGTACAATAACGAATATAAGTTTTCAACTTGGATATTCCGCATTGCTACGAATCTTTGTATCGATAGATTAAGGAAGAAGAAACCTGATTATTATTTGGATGCAGAAGTACCTGGAACGGACGGAGCAAACATGTATAGTCAGCTTTCAACGGAAGAACCATTACCCGAAGAAGTGGTAACAGAGAATGAACAATGGAACGAGCTCCAAGCAGAAATCATGAAGCTTCCTGAAAAATACCGGACAGCTATCCTTTTAAAGTATGTGGAAGACTTATCGTTAGAAGAAATCAGCCAGATTATGGACATACCAGTTCCAACTGTAAAAACTCGTATACATCGGGGTCGGGAAGCGCTGAAGAAAGTATTTCAAATGGTCGTAAAAACGAGGTGAAGATAAATGCAACGTGAAGCTTCCGTATATGATGAGTTAATGAACAAAGTACTTGATGGCGAAGCAACGAGTGAGGAAGAACACACCTTTCAAATTCATTTGAAGGAATGTGCATCGTGTAGAGAAGAATATGAGCTGCTGACAGACTCTTTGAAGGAACTGCAGCTTCAATCCCATATAAAGGCCCCAGAAGGCTTTACAGAGGCTGTAATGGCTAAACTGCCAAAAGAGAGGCAGCAAGTTAAGTGGATGCGCTGGATGAAACGTCATCCTGCTCTGACGGCGGCAGCCATCTTTATGTTCTTTATGGCAGCATCTGTATTCACAAGCTATAATCAGCAAGATCTGGCTGTTGTAAAAGGAGAAGGCAACCTTCAGATAAAGAAGTCTGAGGGGGTAGTAGTCGTTCCGGCTGGAGAAACAATAAAAGGTGATTTAGTTGTTGAAAATGCAGACGTTCGTATAGAAGGAAGAGTAGAAGGTGATGTGACTGTCATAAAAGGCAATCAATATCTCGCTTCTGCGGGTGAAGTAACGGGCCACAGTCAGAAATCGGTCAAGTGGTCGAATGGGTATGGTATAAGTTGAAGTCATTGGTTAGTACAAATAAAGAAGCGATGAATGATCATAATGAGAGCCGTCCCCATACGGCTTTTTTTCTTGCTCAAAAACTTAAACAAAAATATCATCCAATCATCATGAGTAAAACATGTGTAAGTCATGCTAAGTTTTCTTTACAATGAGGTATGCTATAATATATAAGTTAAATCATTTTTGAAGTTGTTAAAAAAATTATACTTCAAGGCTGTTTTCTAAAAGGTTGCTTCTTTTAAATCCTTTTGTTCATTCGCTTCTATGACAAGTTGATTGGAGTGGAAGGTGCGAGACTCCTGCCCCTCGGAAAGCGAGCAACCTGTAACGAAAATCAACTACTCTCAAAAGCAACAACGAATGCGAAAACAGCCTACTTTAAAGTGTTTTAGTGAAGACTCTTCATTGAAATCAACCACTATCAAACTTATAGATCTTTAAAAACGTCAACTTGGCAGACAAAACCCGGGTTGGGAGGGAATTTATGTTACCAATCGCAGATTTTAATATATTTAATTACATCACACAAATCATTGATATTTTATTAGTGACCTACGTGATCTACAAGCTGATCATGTTGATCCGCGGAACAAAGGCGGTTCAACTTTTAAAAGGGATCAGTGTGATTATCGTTGTTTGGTTTCTAAGCAGTTCGTTCGACCTTCGTACGATGTCTTGGCTGATGGATAAGGTAATTACATATGGGTTACTGGCTATCATTATTATTTTCCAGCCTGAGCTAAGACGTGCTTTAGAACAGCTTGGACGTGGAAAGTTCTTCTCGCGTACAGGACTTCCTGAAGAGGAAGAGACGGAAAAAGCGATCGCTGCCATTGTGAAGTCAACCAACTATATGTCAAAACGACGTATAGGGGCAATTATGTCGATCGAGCGGGAAACGGGTTTGAGTGAGTATGTGGAAACAGGTATTCCGATTAAAGCCCATCTGACTTCTGAGCTGTTAACCAACATATTTGTTCCGAACACACCGCTTCATGATGGTGCTGTAATTATCAAGCAGAGTCAAGTATACGCAGCTGGCTGTTATTTGCCGCTAACGGAAAGTCCGTTCGTTTCAAAAGAACTGGGAACAAGACATAGAGCAGCATTAGGGATTAGCGAAGTAACAGATGCAGTAACTGTTATCGTTTCTGAGGAAACGGGTACGATTTCTCTTACGAAGAACGGAGAAATCTATCGCAACTTGGACGAAGAGTCTTTAAGAAATTTGTTAAATGCAGAATTGATTATTGCCAACAAGTCCACTTCCTCAAACCGCTGGAATTGGAGGGGAAAGAAAAATGGACAAACTCCTTAGTAGTTCTTGGTTTGTAAAAATCATTGCTTTCCTCCTTGCTCTTATGATGTATACGATTGTAACGATGGAAACGCAGGAAGAAGCAGCAAACCGTTCCATATTCTCAAAAATGTACACGGAAAGCGAGACCATTCAAGACGTTCAGATCAGACCTTATTTTGATGACGATAAATACGTCTTGACCGATTTGCCTCCTTCGGTAGACCTTACGCTAACGGGTTCGAGCCGTTTAATCACAAAAGCGACAAAAGTGGATAAGGAATTCGAAGTATATATTGATCTAACGAATATGAAACCTGGAAACAAGCGGGTGAAAGTACAAGTACAAGGCTTGCCTGAAGGTGTAAAAGCGAAGATTAACCCAGATTACGTAGATGTTATTCTTCACAATAAAGTAACAAAACAAATGAACGTTAATGTGGACTTAAAGAATACGAGAAAGCTGCCAGAAGGATATACAGCAGGTGATGTGGAGTTCTCACCAAAAACGGTGAACGTAACAGGACCGGAAGGAATGATCAATCAGATCTCATTCATTACTGGATTTGTTGATGTAGGAGATGCGGACGAGCCTATTCAAACCAAAGTTCCTCTTCGTGCATACAATCAACAAGGAGACTTAATCGATGTGCAGATTAATCCAGGCGTAGTCGATGTTTCTGTACCGATTAAAAAACCTAAGAAAACTGTACCGATCTCAATTGGTACAAAAGGTGATCTAGAAGAAGGACTGACCCTTCAATCCATCACCTCTGATCCGAGTGAAATCACGTTGACAGGAACAACAAGTTCACTTGATAAATTCGATTCATTTAATGAGATATCAATAGATTTAAGCAAAATCAAAAAAGATACAACGCTTACCGTTGATGTTCCCGTTCCAGATGGAATTGACTCTGTTTCGGTCAAAGAAGTAACGGTAAATGTAAATGTGGAAAAAACGGATGTAGAAACAGAAACAGAAGCAGAAGTGGATCAGGAAACGACAAAAACGTTTAATGATGTTCCATTAACACTGCTCGGGGTCAATGCTGACAAACAAGCTACCTTCTTAGATCCGGCAGATGGCGTGGTAGATGTTACCGTAAAAGGTAAAAAGAGTGTACTCGATTCACTTAAAAAGTCTGATCTGCAAGGAAATGTAGATGTGAGTACCCTTGAACAAGGAACACATGAAGTGAAGATCAATTGGAAAAATCCTGGGGATGTTGAGCTGACAGGTACAGTTCAAGAAGCCAGTGTGGAAATTCAAACAGAGACTAGCAGTCAATAGTTGAAGGAGAGAGCAATAATGGGAAAATATTTTGGTACCGACGGAGTAAGAGGAGTTGCAAATACAGAGCTTACGCCTGAACTAGCTTTTAAATTAGGCCGTTTTGGCGGATATGTTTTAACAAAAGATACAAATAAACCTAAAATTTTAATCGGACGCGATACGCGAATTTCCGGTCAAATGCTGGAAGGTGCTCTAGTTGCAGGCCTTTTATCTATCGGTGCAGAAGTTATGCGTTTAGGTGTGATCTCAACTCCTGGAGTTGCTTTCTTAACAAAAGCACTAGGCGCTCAAGCTGGGGTTATGATCTCAGCGTCACATAATCCAGTTGCGGATAATGGAATTAAATTCTTTGGAGCGGACGGCTTTAAGCTGTTAGATGAGCAAGAAGCAGAAATCGAAGCTCTTTTAGATAAAGATACAGATGAACTGCCGCGTCCTGTAGGTGGTGACTTAGGCTCTGTCAGCGACTATTTCGAAGGCGGACAGAAGTACATGCAATATCTGAAGCAAACGATTCCTGGAGACTTCTCAGGTCTTCATATTGCGCTTGATTGTGCGCATGGTGCGACATCTTCTCATGCACCTCACTTGTTTGCTGATCTTGAAGCGGACATCTCTACGATGGGAACAAGCCCAAATGGCTTGAATATCAACGAAGGTGTCGGAAGTACACACCCTGAAAAGCTGGCTGAACTCGTAAAAGAAAAAGGCTGTGACATGGGGCTTGCTTTTGATGGCGATGGAGACCGTTTGATCGCAATCGACGAAAAAGGAAATATCGTTGATGGAGACCAGATCATGTTCATCTGTGCTAAGCATCTTAAAGAACAAGGCCGTCTAAAGCAGGATACAGTAGTTTCAACGGTTATGAGTAACTTAGGATTCTATAAAGCGGTCGAAGCAAACGAGATGAAATCTGCACAAACGGCTGTAGGTGACCGTTATGTAATGGAAGAAATGCGTAAGAACGACTTTAACCTTGGTGGTGAACAGTCTGGACATATTATCTTCCTAGATTACACAACAACGGGTGATGGACTCCTTTCCGGGATCCAGCTTGCATCCATTCTAAAAGCTACAGGCAAACCGTTATCAGAACTTGCTGGTGAGATGGCGAAATTCCCTCAGCTTTTAATCAATGTAAAAGTAGCCGACAAGTCTAAATTAAACGGCAATGATGCAATTAAAGCAGCGATTGATAAAGTAGAAACAGAGCTAGAAGGAAACGGTCGTGTGCTTGTTCGTCCTTCAGGAACTGAACCACTTGTACGTGTAATGGTTGAAGCTCCGACAGAAGAACTTTGCCAGAAGCATGCGGATGAGATCGTGAACGTTGTAAAAACAGAGCTTGTCTAAAATAAGGGCTAATAGTCCCTCATAAAATAAAAAAGGGCACGAAACATATGCATATGCGGCTCACACAAAGGGCTGTATATGCATATTTTTTTATTATGGAACTTTATGTTTCAAGTTTTTCTAAAATCGGGAAAGAATAAGAATTGACGGTTTTGAAAAACCCGTGTATGATTATTTTTGTTTACTTCAAATAAAAGGAAGGAGTTTACAGCTAATCATTCATCCAAAGCGCCTGAACTGCTGACCGGAAAAAAGCAGTTGACGAGGAAGAGGTTCATCGATATTTCGGCGGATGCCTCTCGGAACATCACTTCCGTAAGCTTTTGTTCAAACCAGGTAAGGTGACTTCCTGTACAAAGACGAAAGCAAGTGAAAAAATAAAAATAGAGAACATAGGTGGGGTTGTGAGCCCGCTCACGGCTCCCTTATGAAAGCCGTCAGCAGAGTGTGATGGCTTTAAGGAGGACGTTTATTTATGTGTGGAATCGTTGGATATATTGGGAATAATGATGCAAAAGAAATCTTACTACGCGGACTTGAGAAGTTAGAATACCGCGGATATGACTCAGCAGGAATCGCAGTACTAAACGAAAGCGGCGTTCATGTATTTAAAGAAAAAGGCCGTATTGCGAATCTGCGTGAAAATGTTGATCTTGGCGTTGAAGCATCCGTTGGAATCGGACATACACGCTGGGCAACACACGGAGTTCCAAGCAAAGTGAATTCTCATCCACACCAAAGTTCAACAGAGCGTTTTACACTTGTGCATAACGGTGTAATCGAAAACTATGAACAGGTGAAGAAACAATACATCTCAGGTGTTGAGCTATTGTCTGAAACAGATACAGAAGTTATCGTTCAGCTTGTAGAATACTTTGTAAACGAAGGTATGGAAGTGGAAGAAGCATTCCGCCGCACATTGTCTGAGTTAAAAGGTTCTTATGCGATCGGTCTTATTGACAACCAAAACCCTGAAACCATCTATGTTGGTAAAAACAAAAGCCCATTATTAGTGGGTAAAGGTGAAGGCTTCAATGTTATTGCAAGTGACGCAATGGCAATGCTTTCTCAAACAGATCAATACGTTGAATTAATGGATAAAGAAATCGTAATTGTGACTCGTGACAGCTATACAATCAAGACTCTTGATGGTGAAGTTGTAGAACGTGCACCTTACACAGCAGAACTTGATGCGAGCGACATTGAAAAAGGCACGTACCCTCATTTCATGTTAAAAGAAATTGATGAGCAGCCTTTCGTAATGCGTAACATCATCAATCAATACCAAAATGAAAATGGCGATCTTAAGCTAGATGACGATATCCGTGCTGCGATGAAAGAAGCGGACCGCGTATATATCATCGCTTGCGGAACGAGCTACCACGCAGGTCTTGTTGGTAAACAGCTGATTGAAAACATCGCTAACATTCCTGTTGAAGCACACATCGCGAGTGAGTTTGTTTACAACATGCCGCTTTTATCTGAAAAGCCGTTGTTTATCTTCATCTCACAATCTGGTGAGACTGCAGACAGCCGTGCCGTATTGGTTGAAGTGAAGAGACTTGGGCACAAAGCATTAACAATCACGAACGTTCCAGGATCTACACTTTCTCGTGAAGCAAACTACACGCTTAATTTGTATGCGGGTCCTGAGATCGCAGTAGCATCAACGAAAGCATACACAGCTCAAATCGCAGTACTGGCGATCCTAGCTGTTGACTCTGCTCGTGCAAAAGGCATCGAGTTAGACTTCAATCCGCTACAAGAGCTTGCGATCGTTGCAAACGCGATGGAAGTTCTTTGTGACCAAAAAGAAGAGATGGAGAAGATCGCTCGTGAGTTCTTAGCTGTAACTCGTAACGCATTCTTCATCGGGCGTGCTGCTGACTTCTACGTATGTTTAGAAGCTGCACTAAAATTAAAAGAAATCTCTTACATCCAAGCAGAAGGATTTGCTGGAGGAGAATTAAAACACGGTACGATCGCATTGATCGAAGACGGTACACCGGTTATCGCTCTTGCAACTCAAGAGCATGTTAACTTAAGCATCCGTGGTAACGTGAAAGAAGTAGCGGCACGTGGAGCTTACACTTGCGTAATCTCTATGGATGGGCTGCAAGAAGAAGGCGACCGCGTCGTTCTTCCGAAGATCCACCCTTACTTGACGCCGTTAGTATCTGTACTTCCAATGCAGCTGATCTCTTACTACGCAGCGCTTCACCGCGACTGTGACGTAGATAAGCCGCGTAACCTAGCTAAGTCAGTAACAGTTGAATAAGATCAATGTTAGGCGAAAAAAACCTGTAGCGATACAGGTTTTTTTGTTTTAAATAATGCATTTTGAAACTAACGTGATCTTTTACTGCTAGGCTTACCAAACATTGACTATAAACCAAAAAGTGGATAATGAAAGTTTTCCCTCAATGATTGACAATCTAAAAGAAATGAAATATAGTTAGTTTGTCAAACTAATTTATTGTTCAGAGGTGATACCTTGTTAGATAGAATCTTAAGGGAGTTTATTATAACTCTTGATACTTCTTTTAAGAAGTTAGTGAAAGAAACGATCGAGACAGCGGGTGTCTCAAACTTAAGTGTAAATCAGATTCAATATATTCAAGCGATTGGCAAGCTTAAAAATCCAACCATTAGTGAGATTGCTGATGAATTGAATATTACCAAAGCTTCTGCTACAACCGGAATAAATAAATTAGTCCTCTTGGGATATGCGAAGAAAAGTCAATCAACCCAAGATAAGAGGATTTACCACGTTACATTAACAGAGGCAAGCGAGACCTTTATTCGGCTAAATCAACAGGCATTGGAAGAATATGTGGCTTTTATTAGTCAATCGCTGACTTCAGAAGAGTTAGATCAGTTCAAGGAAACCTTAGAAAAGTTAATCAAAGGTTTCTATCAAAGAAACTCTTTATAAATAACAGGTACTTATATCCTGTTATATAAGAAAGTAAGTTAGTCTAACTAAATTAATATAAAGTGGAGGTTTGAATAAGATGAATATTTCATTATTGACTACGGGTACCAGAGGAGATACTCAACCATACATTGCACTTGGAAAAGAATTAAAGAAGCAGGGACACGAAGTGAAAATTGCGGCGTTTGAAAATTATCAGGAATTAGTAGTACACCATGGCTTGAACTTTCATCCCATAAAGGGTGACATCTCCAAGATAGTAGTTGAGATGTCCAAAAGCTCCATTGAGTCAGATAATCCTCTCAAGTTCTTTACAAGCTTTCGTAAGATGAAACCTTATATTAAGGATAAGCAGAAAGGTATGCAGAGGGATTTGTTTGATGCCTGTGAAGGAGCTGATGCAATAATCTATCATCCAGGTGCAGCCATCGGACAATTTGCGGGAGAGTACTTCGGTGTGCCAACCATTCTTGCGACGCCATTCCCTATGGCGGCTACAAAAATTACCCGGCACTCATTTTTTATCAACTTAGATTGGGAAAAACGGCAAACCTTCTGACACATAAAATATTCGAAAGAGGATTTTGGTTAACGGTAAAGTCACCAATCGGTGAGTTTTGGAAAGAAAAGTTCGGAAAGCTGCCAAAACATTTCAAGAATCCTTATCTTAAAGAAACGACAAAGGTTCATGCTTCGGTGATGTCTATGAGCCAGCACGTTTTTCCGCAATCAAATGAAGAAACGAAGTGCCTGGGCTACTGGTTTTTGGAGGAAGATCTAACTGATTGGGAACCTCCAAAGGAACTTGTGCGTTTTATTGAAAATGGAAAGCCACCTATTTACGTTGGCTTTGGAAGCATCTACGACGAGAAAGCGAATGAAACTGCCAAGCTGGTCGTAGAGGCATTACGAAAGACAGGGCAAAGAGGGATTCTGGGTATGGGATGGAACCGAGTTGATGATATAGAGGAATACAAGGACATGTATTTTATTGACAATATTCCTCACACCTGGCTTTTCCCAAAAACTGCAGGTGTCATTCATCACGGAGGGGCTGGTACAACAGCAGCCACATTTTATTCAGGGGTTCCAAGTGTTGTCGTTCCTCATGGAAACGATCAGTTTGCATGGGGAAAACGAACTGAGGAATTAGGGGTGGGCGCTGCACCAATTCCTAGAAAAAAGCTGACTGTGGAGAGATTAACAGATGGAATTCTTCAAATGCAACAGAAGTCTGTTGCGGAAAAAGCGCGGGAATTAGGCAAGAAACTGCAAAAGAAAAAGGTGCACGTGATACTGCACGATACATTCATACTTTCTTAAATAGCTAAAGGAGGAAAGCATGATAAATCAACAAGATTTCCGTTTTGGTCCCATGTTCACTGTAATGTTACTAGGAGCTTTCATGGGGATTTTAAATGAAACATTATTATCAACAGCCTTACCTTCTATAATGAAGGACTTTGGCTTGAATGAAAATAAGGTCCAGTGGTTAACAACCGCTTTCTTGCTTACCAATGGGGTTATGATTCCCATTTCCGCATATCTTATCGAGCGGTTTTCAACAAGAAAGCTCTTTCTAACGGCAATCGGGCTATTTGGTTTAGGTACCTTGCTAGCAGCCATTTCTAACAGTTTTCTGCTGCTTTTGACAGCTAGGATCATTCAGGCTTCGGGATCAGGTATTATGCTCCCTCTTATGATGACTGTTATCTTAACAGTCATTCCAAAGGAGAAGAGAGGACGCATGATGGGGTGGGCAGGTATTGTTATTTCTTTTGGACCTGCAATCGGTCCGACATTATCAGGCATCCTGCTTGAATTCTTTTCATGGAGAGCGTTGTTCTTTACAGTCCTTCCTATCGTGGCATTGGTGATGGTACTCGCTTATATCTATGTGAAGAACGTCACAAAACTCACTTACCCTAGAATCGATATTTTGTCCATCCTTCTTTCATCATTGGGGTTCGGAGGATTACTGTATGGGTTCAGTATCGCAGGAGAAAACGGGTGGTCGAGCCAGAGTGTCCTCATCTTTATCACTGGAGGTTTAATCACTTTAGGGATCTTCATTTGGAGGCAGCTCAGACTAAAACAGCCCTTACTCCAATTCAGGGTGTTTCAATACAAGGCTTTTACATTATCACTAATTATTACAATGGTTGTCATAGTTTCGATGATTGGTGCTGAGACACTGTTGCCTCTTTATATGCAAAATCTAAGAGGATTCAGCCCTCTTCAATCAGGAATGATGCTCCTACCTGGAGCCATTGTGATGGGGATCATGTCTCCTATAACCGGGATGCTATTCGATAAATGGGGGCAAGGAAGCTCGCAATACCAGGACTGGCTATTGTTACCCTCACATCCTTTTTATTTACAAACCTGTCTATGGATACTTCTATCCTTTATTTGTCTGCTATTTATAGCTTGAGGATGTTTGGGCTATCTCTTGCCATGATGCCGGTGATGACTAATGGATTGAATCAAATTCCTGTTAAATGGAGTGCTCATGGATCAGCTATGGCGAATACCTTGCAACAAGTATCAGGGTCAATCGGTACAGCGGTATTGATTACAGTCATGACTATGACTGCAAAAGGATACTCACCCCATTCAATTCAAATGGGAGGGATGTCTACTCAAACTTTTAAAGAAATGGCCATGTTACACGGTTATAACAATGCTTTTTGGTTTGCCTCATTTTTGGCTATCGGTGCGATGATCCTATCGTTATTTCTAAAAAAGAAAACGATGAGCAAAACGAATTAAGAGCTTTGAACAATTAGAACAGAGTCGCTAAAAAAAATTGGGGGAAAGAATATGAGTTATGTAAAGATATCAAACGTTAAGAAGTACTACCGTCTTGGAAAAAAGGATAGGATACAAGTCCTGCACGGTGTGGATGTGAATTTCAATAAGGGGGAATTCGTTTCCATCCTTGGAGAATCAGGAAGCGGTAAATCCACCTTAATGAATATAATTGGGGGAATGGACCGAGATTTTGAAGGAGATGTTGTAGTAGACGGAAAAAGTCTGCAAGGAATGAAAGAAAATGATCTAGATGCATACCGTAAGTTGAAGATTGGTTTCATATTCCAAAGTTTTAACTTAATCAGTCATCTGTCGGTCCTTGATAACGTCGTTCTTACCATGCAAATGACAGATATGAACACTTCAGAAAGAGAAGAGAAAGCCAAGAAGGTTTTAACAGAACTTGGGTTAGGAGATCACCTCACTAAAAAACCTAATCAGCTTTCAGGAGGACAAAAGCAGAGAGTCGCAATTGCTCGTGCCTTGTCCAATGATCCAGATATCATTTTAGCAGATGAACCCACCGGGGCTTTAGATAAGAAAAACAGTGACCAAATCATGCATTTACTGGATCGCATAGCTACTCAAGGAAAGCTTGTGATTACGGTCACCCATTCACAAAAGGTAGCGGACTATGGAACGAGAATCATCACGATGGATGACGGGAACATCGTCAAGGATGAATCGTTAAGATCATCATATGGAGAAACGGATACGAAACAAAAGGTGAAAACCAAAAATCTGCGTCCCGCTGCAGCTATTAAAATGGCCTTTAACAATATTAAGTTAAATCTCAAACGAAATTTACTCGTATCGTTTGGTGGAGCAATCGGTATCTTGAGTGTCATCCTAATGCTCGGTTTAGGGACTGGTGTGACCGATTATATAAATAAAGAAATCAATGCAAACTTAAATCCGGATCTCATTCAAGTGACGAAAGCACCAGAAGGTCAAGAGAGTGATGGTAAAGGAAAGCTGCCAAATCCTGTACAGGAAACCGTCCCACTGAAGAAGGAAGACATTGAAAAAGTGCAAAGCATCCCTCATGTTCAAAAGGTGGACAATGTTTACACATTAACGATGGGAAGTTCCTTCGTGTATGATAATACATCAGTAAATATCGTACAGTTCCAGACGCTCAATGATAGTGTAAATAAAGGGGATTTAGTTGCAGGCGAACTTCCTAACGATAATGAGTTGTTGTTATCAGAAACAGCGGCGGAAAAAGTGGCAGAATCAAAGAATAACTTAGTCGGAAAAAAGTGGAGTTATACATCAACACGACAGATGAGAAAAACCGACCAGTGATACTGACGAAAGAACTGAAGGTGTCAGGAATCATTAAGGGAAATATGAACCAAGATTTAGCCTATACATCTTATCAAACTTTGGAAGAAATGTATTTGAGTCAAGAAATGAACTTGTTGGGGACTCAACTGGATGTCACAGTAGATGAGAAAGCCAATGTAGATGCGGTTAAGGCAGAACTTGAAGAAGCTGGCTTTACAGGAACAGGTGTAGGAAACATTCTAAGTCAGGTGACGAATTACCTGAAGATCGCTACAAATGTGTTAGCGGGAGTAGCAGGAATCTCTCTGCTCGTATCGGCAATCATGATTATTGTAGTGTTGTACATCAGCGTTGTAGAGCGGACAAAGGAAATTGGTATTCTTCGAGCCGTAGGGGCGAGAAGAAAAGACATTAAGCGGATCTTCTTTGCAGAAGCCGTCTTGCTCGGATTAACAGGTGGAATTATAGGAGTAATTGCGGCAAATGTTATCGGTGGTTTGGGTAACAATGTAATGACACAATTATTTGATACTCAACTGATTCAGATCAGTTTAAGCAATATGCTAACAGGAATTGTTGTCAGTGTTATCATAAGCATCTTAGCTGCCTTGCTTCCTTCTGCAAAAGCAGCAAAACTAGATCCGATGGAATCGTTGAGATATGAGTGATTCCCCGCTTAGCTAAGCAGGTAAACGAATTGGGATAGAATATCTTGATTGACGATAGTTCTAGTTTACAAACAATTCTGTGACAAAAGGTAAGTATGCGGTCCGAGTAATGTGAAATTATTAACGTGAATAAAGAGTAATATTTGACTGTCATAGAATCAAGAAAACCCCATTTTAGCACGAAAAATGGGGTTTTCTTCTATAGAGAAGTCGTTTTTTCATATTTGGATAACTCATTGCCAAGCTGACCAAACAAAATGAGTCGATACATACGAAAATCAGCACGTAAAGACCAAAAAGGATGACCAAAGGTAGCGGGTTTGTTTCCTTCGATAAAAAAATGACTAAACCAAGCGATTCCGTATGCAACAACTGGTGCTAATAGCAAGAACCATGGGCTCTTCCAAACGGCAAGTACAATAAAAACAAATACAAATGAAGTACCAATAAAGTGCCAAGCTCTCGTTGAAGATTTGCTGTGCTGAGATAGATAAAAAGGCCAAAATTCCTCATAACTTTTAAACTCCATTTTTAATACCTCCTTTTTTGTTTATATTTCTCTGAACGAAAAGAAATCCCTTTAGTATCAAAGGAATAATCATGATTTTGAGGAAGAATAATGGTAAGACAAAAAAAGATTGACCATGTGGTGCACAACACAGTTTATGATGGAAAAGCAGGTGGTGAAAGATTCATGTATCGAGTAAGTGAGTTTTCAGAAATGACGGGGTTGAGTAAAGAAACGCTTAGGTATTATGCAGAAGTGAAGCTGCTTGAACCGGTATATATCGATCCTAATAATAAGTATCGCTATTACGATAATGGTTCCTACTTAATTGCTATGATTCTAGTCGGTTTGAGAAAATTCAACTTCACCATTCAAGAGATGCTAACCGTCATTGAAGATGAATCCTTTGAAAACTTAGAACACATTCTAAATCAAAAAAGAAAGATATCCAAAAAAATCGAGAACCTAAACAGCACGATAAATGAGATTGATCAATTTTTAAAATGGGGAAAAGAGGGCGATGACAATGCTGACATGGAAAAAAGAAAAGACGATACCGGCAAACATTGAAAAAGTTTGGGAACTATTTTCAGATGAGAATCTGCAGAGAATCATGCCGAACGTTGTGGAGCATACACCTATCGAAAAGAAAGAAGGTGTGGTGGGGTCTACGTACAGACAGTCTTATAAAGAGGGACGCAGGATAGAAACGTATATTGTAGAAACGCTGGGATACGAAGATATGGAGAATCAAAAGCATTTAGCAATTGGTTTTAACTTAGCAAAAGCGTTTGACATTAAAACTGCGTTTACTCTCATCAAAATAGACGAATCTAAAACCCGTTTTATATATGAAGGATCTAACAAGGGAATTAACTTTTTAGGCAAAGTGATGTTAAAAATTGCAGGAGACAAAAACAACAACAAAGTCGTGCAAGATTTTATGGATACAGTAGAAAGAGAAAGCCTAGTGAATGCCACTGTTTAAATTGATGCGTAATGCATAACATGATGTTTTATATTCCATCCTAAAAGGTAGATATAATAGAGCCTAACTTTAAGGAGTGGATAATATGGATAAAGAGCAGATTAAAAATAAAGTGTTTGAGGTGCTAGAAAAAAACAAACGGGTGTGCTGGCAACAGTAAAGAAGAATAAACCACATTCTCGATATATGACGTTTTTTCATGATGATCTCACATTCTATACGCCAACGAGTATTGATACCCATAAAGCCGATGAAATTCAAGATAACCCGAATGTTCACGTACTAGTCGGTTATGATGGCGAAGGGTATAATGATCCATATCTAGAGATTGAAGGCACGGCGACCATTAGAAACGATCAAGGGTTAAAAGAAAAATTTTGGAACGACCAGATGAAACACTATTTTGACGGTCCTAATGATCCAAACTATATCTTACTAGAAATTAAACCAAGTCTCATTCGATTAATGAATGCAGGAGAACATGAACCACAAATATTAGAGTTATAAAAAATTAGCCTCTCTTTGAATAAAAGAGAGGCTTTTGTTCGTCTAATTTTAAAATGAGAAGAGTGTGAATTAAAGAAGAAGGGTTGTATTAAAAAGGAATAAAAGTATACTTGAAATAATTGGAATATTTAATAAAAGGGGGATGTTATGCCATACATTTTAAGAGATAGCATGTTTTCTTTGATTCTATCTGTCATGGGAATCATTCTGCTTGGTGCGGTTCCGTTCATGTTCACGGGGATGACTTTTAATACGAGTGGTTATCTGGATGGCATAGTAGAATTGTTCAAGACCATGATGAATCCAGGAGAGATTATGTATTTTACGCAGAGTGGTCAATATCCGCTTTTTCCGAATATGTGGGGAATTTACGGCTATTCGATGACAATCTTGTTTTCTGCATTTTTCATTGCCCTCATTTTGGCACTTGTATTTGCTCTCTTCATTTTTATGCTGCCATCACGTGTGAAGGATAAGATACGTGTATTTTCCTTTGTTTTTGAGTCGATACCAGATGTGTTAATCGCAATTAGCATGCAGTTTTTTATTATCTGGTTTTTCAAAAAGACAAATATTCTCTTGTTTCAAATCGTCTCACTATACGATCAAAAGACTTATGCGGTTCCCATTTTTTGTTTAACTGTATTGCCGACACTACTGATCTTAAGAATACTGCTTCTTAATATGGAAGAAGAATTCGGAAAGCAATATATTGATACCGCGAAAAGTAAAGGGATTGGGGGATTCCGTATTCTATGGCGGCATGTCCTTCCAAACACGCTACTCAGTGTGTTTCACCAATCTCGTAATATCCTTTGGTTTATGCTGTCTAATCTATTAATGGTTGAATATTTGTTTAATATATATGGAATTACAACGCTTGTAAGAGAAATGGGAAATCCCGCGATTTTTACGATCTCCATGCTTTTATTGTTTGTACCCATGTTTTTATTTTTTATGGTTCTCAGAATGATTACATATAAGTGGGTGGGTGAAAAATGATCAAAACGATATGGAAACAGCCTTTTTTCTAGCAGGTTTTCTATTTGTCTTTTCATTGCTCGCCTTTAGCTTGTATCACCATTTTGTGATGGGGAATGAAATCTATGAAAATCAGATTGTTTATGAGGGTATTAAACCTGTTGATAAAGCGCCCTTTGAGCCATCACGTGAGTATTGGTTCGGCAGCGACCGAATGGGAGCGGACTTGTTTTATCAGATCATATCAGGTGCAAAATACACATTAGGTATTGCTTTCGTTGCTAGTTTACTACGAATCATTCTTTCTTATTTTGGCGGGATACTATTATTGAGTGTGGGAAGAGCACTTCCGTTCATTAAGGGATTAGGACAATCGTTTTATTATATACCTTCAGCACTCCTCATCTTTGTAATCGTCTGGCCAATTATTGCCTTAGATCAGTTCACATTTTGGGAGAAAGTATATTTTGAAATGTTGTTAATTGTATTGATAGCCCTACCCAACACGGCGATATTAATAAAAGAAGAAATTAGTCTAATTCAGCGCGAAGAATTTATAACGAGTGCAAAATTAATGGGCGGCAGCAAACTGCGAATTTTATTTAAGCATGTTATGCCTCATTTATGGCCAAAACTCATTCTTATGTATGTGCAGCAAGTCATTGCCGTTTTGCTGTTGCTTGCCCATCTTGGAATATTAGGTTTGTTTTTTGGAGGTACGATTTATAGGGAATACGGCATGGAATTTACAATTCCCGTATCGGTTTCTAACGAATGGTCGGGACTTTTAGGAGGCTATTATTATCAGCTGAGACTTGCGCCATGGCTTGTATTTTTCCCAGTACTCAGTTTTGCCGCTGTAATCATGGCGTTCAATTTTATGGCTGAGGGCATTAAGCGAGCAAGTAATCAATTGCCTGAGAGTAAAGAAGTGATGAAAAGCGAAAAAAGAAATGACCAACATGCATCAGAGAATCTCTCATTCGTTTTTCTGCATGAACGAAAAATAAGCTAATTAAGAGGCAAGAGCAGCAACTCTTGCCTCTTAACTGATACTATCTCAACGTCGCACCGATGATGATGAGAAGGATAAATAGCACGACAATTAAAGCGAAAACTCCGCCACCGCCGTAACCGCCATAGCCATAACCACCATAACCACATGGAGAGCATCCATAACCATATCCTGGGTAACCCCAGTTACGTTGTTGCTGTCTCTTTCCAAACATGCTGTCATTCCTCCTTCTTTCTTGTGCCTTATGCTTTCAACATAGTGTATGTCCCAGGAGAAGGAGTGACATGGACAAAATCCTAATAAAAACGAAAAAGTTTTTTATATCAAGGAGGACAAACTAATGAGTGAAGTGCTTATGGAGTATAGAAATTTTATATATTGGCTGGGACAGCTAAAAGGCTTGCCGGAAGAATATTGGCTTCAACCGATAAAGGAGGACAAGTGGTCGACAGGTGAAATTATAGCTCATATCAAAGCATGGGATATTTTTGTATGGGATGAAAGATTCTTGTATTTTGTAGGTGGATCGAACCTGCCACCGAAAAAAGGTGATGTAGAAGAGATAAACAGAAATGCTGCAAACGAAGCAAGGTCAGGCATCTCTAAAAATGAGCTTATTGATGAAGCGATTGAATGCCGCCTTGTACTATCCAAAAAGCTTGAAGAGTTGCCAAGTGCGATTTGGGAAGAGCAAATCCAAATGGGAAATAGCATAATTACACTATGTGAATATATCAAGGGTATGGTTGATCATGATCAGCATCACAAAATACAAATTGAAGAATTCCTTATGAGTAAAGGGATTGAGCTCAATGAACAAATAGTGTAGACCGGTAGGAAATAACGTCGAATTTCCCCGGAAATTATCTTAGGAAATAATGGTAAGCATTCTAAGAGCTTCTGCCAAGACAGATGCTCTTTTTTCGTTAACATAAAAGAAAAACGAATTAAAGAGGACATATGGATACAGTTACACACACATTATTTGGTTTAACGTTGTATGGTGCTGCTAATAAAATGAATATGGACAAGTCTCATAAGCGGGCTTTGTTATTTACGACGGTTGTTGGGAGTCAAATTCCCGATATTGATGTTGTTGTTAACCTTACTGAAACCGGCCGTATCATGCAGCAGATGTGGCATAGAGGGTTAACGCACTCTTTTTTCCTTATTCCTGTTTGGGGCCTCATTATCTATTTGCTAAGCAGGCTATTATTCAAAGTGAAAGATCGAAGGATTTTTTACTGGGCACTATTAGCTGTGTTTATTCATGACACGAGTGATCTGTTCAACACGTGGGGAACAGGATATATAGAACCTTTATCCAGTTACCGTGTTACGTTTGGTACGATCTCCATCGTTGATTTTGTATTTTGGTTTCTTATGCTTGCTGGATTTATCGTATCTCGGAAAAAGAAGCAGCCAAGCGCTATAAAGTTTTCAGAGTGGTGTGGCTTTTAATGATTGCTCACGTTGCTGTTCAATCGATTCAAGGTTATGTCATTTATACTGAGGCAAAAGATAAGTACGAAGATGTAGCTTTAGCAGCGGGTTTTGTTCCAACACAGTTTCAAGTGATCGGGAAAAAGGGCAATGAAGTAGAAATCGTGAAAGATAGTATTTTTATTGAGCCGAAATTGGAACACCGCTTAGTTTCAAGTGATGATGCAGACTTAGAACCGCTTTTTGAAGAAAATCCCCGGGCAAAGACTCTTTACGAATGGTCGCCGTTTGTAGTGGTAGTTGAAGAAGAAGGGAAACTAGGGATTTACGACCCTCGATTTTATCGTAATGGAGAATCATTTTTGTATGAGTTCATAGAAAAGTAACCCGCTATATTAGACGGGTTACTTTTTCGTTTACTCTGTTGTTTGTGTACTTGTTGTACCTGTTGTTCCGGCCCCTGTCCCACTTGTATCTTCCTCAGGAGGAGGATCCGTTGGAGGTGGTTCAGTAGGGGGAGGTTCAGTAGGCGGCGGTTCAGTAGGAGGTGGCTCAGGTGGAGGCGGCGGCTCCGTTGGAGGATCCTCTGGTTTAGGATCTGTTCCTGTTCCTGGCTCACCTGGATTATCATCTTGTGGTGGAGGAGGATCTGCCTTATCATCTTTTGGTGGAGGCTGCTCCGTCTCTTTTTCTTCATCCTTTTTTCTTCTTGTTTTTTATCTTTTTTCTTTTCCTCTTTTTGCTTTTTATCTTTTTCTTTAGATTCCTGTTTTTTAGGTGTTTTTTTAGATTTAGGTGGAGCTGTCATTTCTTTTAGTGATGTACCTTTAACGATAAGCTCTTTTACAATGTTAGAACCATTTTCGCTTTTAGAGATATAACCCGTGTCCTTATTGATATAAACTTCCTCAACAGACTTCGGTTTCGTAAATCCAGCTGTCTTTTTATCTTTTGACACTTCAGAAACAATGGATTTAAAGATATACTTTGCGATTTTTTGGTCTTCTGGTGTTAAATAGTTTTCTGCGGTTGTTTTGTCATAGCCAGTCCAAACGGCTGCTGTGTAATTTGTTGTATAGCCCGCAAACCATGAGTCACTGGAACCTTTTTCACTATCAATTCCTTCAGGCAAGTTTGTCGTTCCGGTTTTTCCTGCTACCTCTAAACCAGGGATGGCCGCCAGCGTTCCCGTCCCACGAGTAACCGCATCTTTTAACATATCGGTAATCATGTATGCTGTGTAATCATGCATAGCTGCTACAGGCTTGGATTCGTATTTTGCTTCTAAACCGTCAGGATATTTAACTTTTCGAAGCGTCGTAGGTTTATGGTAAACACCTTGGTTGCCAAATGCGGTATAAGCTCCTGCAAGTTCTAGAGGGGATGGGCCATTTCCAAACCCGCCGATTGCATATGCTGGATAAGCGTTTTTAATCGGAATGCCTAACTGCTGTGCAAAATTAACGGCATCTTCAGAACCAACCTCCATAAAGGTTTTTATTGCAGGAATGTTGTAAGACTTTACGAGTGCTTCACGCATAGAAACATCACCATGAAACTCGTCGTCCCAGTTTCCGGCTTCCCAACCATCGATTTCTAATTCTTCGTCTTTTATCTGTTTATACGTAGACCACTTAAACTTTTCTATCGCGGGGCCATAATCCAATATTGGTTTTATGGTCGATCCCGGCTGGCGCTTTGTATCTGTTGCATAATTGAATCCTTTTTCAACATTCTGGTCACCGTTTGTTCGATTTCCGCCTAACGCACGAATTACGCCGGTCTTTGTATCTAGAAGAGCTACGCCGGCTTTAAACTTATCGCTCGGGTATTTTACAAATTCTTCTGTAGACAATACTTTCTCGGTATGAGCTTGTGCTTTTGGATCAAGGGTTGTATAGATTTTTAACCCACCTTCATAGATGGCTCGTTCAGAAACCCCTTTTTCTTTTAACTCCTTTATGACTTGCTGAATAAAAGCGTCATACTTTAATCGCTGCGCTTTTTCTTTCGCAAGTGAATCGGTTACTGGGGTGTTTACAGCCTCTTCCTTTTGCTGCTTTGTTATTGCACCGTTTTTGTACATAAGCTGCAGTACGGTATTGCGTCTTTCTTCTGCAACTTTAGGATGGAGAAAAGGATCATAGCTGCTTGGCCGTTGAGGCAATCCTGCGAGAAGAGCTGCTTCGGCAGGTGTTAAATCTTTTAATGGCTTATTGAAATACGTTTTAGAAGCGGTCGCAACACCATAAGCTCCGCTGCCAAAGTAAATCTTGTTTAAATACATCTCCAGAATTTCGTCTTTTGTGTACTTCCGTTCGAGTTGAATAGCAAGGTAGGCTTCTTGTACTTTTCGTTCAATCGTTTTGTCTGAAGATAATACACTGTTTTTAACGACTTGTTGAGTGATCGTGCTGGCACCTTCTGCACCAAAACCATCTTGGACATTGGCTACGGCAGCTCCGACGATTCGCTTTACGTCGATTCCCATGTGTTCTTTAAATCGGACATCTTCTGTTGAAATGAAAGCTTGTTGAACCAGTTCTGGAATATCATTGATTTTTGCATATTCTCTTCGTTCAGAGCCAGTTACATACGTAATAAATTCGTCATTCATGTCATAGATCATGGATGACTTTGGATCTTGTAAGTCTTCTTCTGTCAGTTTCGGAGTACCGTTTACATATGCGTAAATCATGGCGCCGCCGAATGTCACGCTGGATAAGAAAAAATTAAAGTAATAATTGCGGTTCGCCGAATCCAAAGCGAGCGTTTCTTTTGCTGACGAAGCTCTGTTCTTTTCGCCACAGCACTCTTCCTTTCTTTAGGGTACTATCCTTGATTTACCCAATACTTGTATAAATAAAACAGTTTATAAAATGATAGGAGGGGTATTCGATTAAGAGAGGAGTGATTTTATGAAAACACAGACGAAAGAGAGAGCACAGATTATTTACTCCATGTTAGAAGAAATTCATCGAAACGAGAATGTAAGTGAAGATCAGATTAATAAGTTAACCGAGGTAGCGCAACTATTAAAAGAAGATGTAGAAATAGGAAAGAAGACATCAGGAGTATTAGATGATCTGACTGAATTTGGTGAAAAAGCATTGCAATTATCATCAGAACAACAATTGAATGACTATATCAAACAAGAAGAACAAAAAATAGAAGAGTATTATGAACATTTCAAGATGCTGTTTGAAGAAAATCCATCATACTGAACAGAAAAAGCTGATTCAAGAGGTACACAACGTCCTTTTGATCAGTTTTTTTATTTGGGCATGATGTATTTTCCTTTTCTTTCGTGCTGTGCGTGAAACAGGGTGAGTTTGAGCGAACGTGTAATAAATATAAGAACACATAAAAGTTAACTAGGGGATCAAAGTTTTGTCGAACGAATCTGTTGGTCATTTTTGAAGTTTTTTAATAAAATTTAATAAAACGACCAGTCGTTTTTGAAATTTATATTCAAGGAGTGATCACAGTGTTAGTCATCAAACGGTTTAGTGAGTTATCTTTCAATGAAGCCATCTCGTTATGGAATGAATCATGGAAACATTATTTTTCCGATATGACGATGGATCTTAATCGTTTTTTGCAGAAGATAGCGGGAGAAGGCATTTCCTTAGAAAAATCGGTTGTAGCGGTTTACGATGGTAAACTTGCAGGGTTCGTGCTCAACAGCTTCCGAACGATTAATGGTAAACGTTATGTGTGGAACGGCGGCACAGCGATCGCTCCTGATTTTAGAGGAATGGGTATTGGCAAAAAGTTAATCACTGTATGCCTAAATATATATGAAGAAGAAAATGTGGATATAGCGAGGCTTGAAGCCATTAAACAAAATGAAGCAGCGATTAAGCTATATAAGAAGATGGGCTATCAAATTTTTGAAGAACTAACCTTTCTGCAACATGAAGGTTCATTTTCAAGCCTAAAAGAAAGAAGTACAGATATACCCGTAAGAGAGGTAAGCATGCAGGAGATCCAAGCGCTATCTTTTTATAAGCCTGTTACAGCCTGGCAGACGCAGTTTCCAAGTTTAAAAGATTTTACATGTTTGCTGGCGATCAAGAATGATACTCCGTTAGGTTACGTGGTTTATAAAAAGGGATATAAAGAGACTGGAGAGCTTGCAGGAATCGTACTTTATCAGTGCGAAACGGACTCACATCATCTAAACGAACAAGAAATCGTTGCTTCCCTTGTTCAAAATGCATTCGCTCCATTAGATGCAGCAGTTAAAAGAATCACCATGAACATACCGAAAAAAGATAACGCATTAAACGCTTTGTTAACAGAATTTGGATTCACTACTTTAGTTGAACAAGTGCATATGGAACGCCCTATAATAGTAAAGAGTGATACACAGGGTGTGAAAATTTTTTCCGAAATAGACTGAAAACTCTGTTATACTTATCTAGGAAGACGTGTCATAAATGGAGGAAGCATCATGCCTAAAGTTTCAGCTCAGTATAAAGAAGAGAAACGCAATCAGATCCTTGAGAGCGCCTTAAAATGCTTCGGTGAAAAAGGGTATCAAGCTACGATTATTGATGATATTGTAAAAGACTCAAACATTAGCAAAGGTGCAATCTATAACTATTTTGCCAGCAAAGAGGAGATCTATCTGCAGCTATTAAAGCAGCGTACAGATCGTTTCTTTGAAGATATGGAACAAGAGAACGCTTCTCTTACAAGTGCTAACGCGAAACTTGCTAATTTGTTTAAACGTTTTAAAAAGCAAGAGTTAAAAGAAGATGATCAGCAGACGATGCGAGTTTACATTGAATTCTGGCTCTATGGATCAAGGCAAGACGATCTAAAGTCCATTCTTGCGGAAAGATACAATAGATTCATTGATTACATCGTGAAAATTATCGTTGAGGGCCAGGAAGCTGGAGAGATCAATGAAAAATTAGACCCTCAAAATATTTCACGCATCTTTTGGGCGGTACGAGATGGTAATGTTCTTCACTATTCGTTTTTAGGTGAAGAAGAACAGTATCGCAACGCCTGGGATACCATTGAAGAAATGTTTTTAAGCTATGTAAAAAATAAATAATATCAAGGCACCAGATTTTCTTGGTGCCTTTTATTGTTCTTAAAAAGGAGTAGTACTGATTATAATGTGGCGATATAAACCAAAATGTCAATAAATGAGTTAAACTGGCTAAATTATAGTCATAATTCAGGAAAATAATTTCATATTCGGTCAAATTATTGAAGAAATCTTTCAAATTATTGGTCTTAGCATCAGTTCTTTATAATTGGACCCCGATCTATCTGAACCTACTAAGTTAATAAAACGAAATAAGTTAATGACTGGCTGGTTTTGTCTAAGCAGAACCTCTTTTGTTGGTAATTATCGACAAATTGGTCCTATCGAGATACGCAAAATAGGAGTAGACTTAGTAGTAACACGTTTGTAATGTAACTTTTTATGAGTAAATACGACTACATAATTACATAGAGACAGGGGGCCATCTGAAGTGAAAGAAACGTTTGACCGGTTGTACGACGAGTATCATACAGCGCTATTTCAATTTCTTTTTTATATGGTACGAAACCGTGAATCGGCAGAAGATCTTGTACAAGAAGTTTATATCCGGGTATTAAACGCATATGAAAGTTTTGAAGGCAAGAGTTCAGAAAAAACATGGTTGTATTCTATTGCCAGGCACGTGGCCATTGACTGGCTGAGAAAACAATCAAGACGCAATAAACGATTTCTATTCTTTGATATTAAAGAGAGCGAGAGTGTACTGCGAGATCAGGATCCCCTTCCAGAAGAGTTAGTTGCAAAGAAAGAGTCTTATCGAGATTTATACAAAATGATGAAATGCTGTTCACTGGATCAGCAACAAGTGCTTGTACTTCGGTACATTCAGTCATTATCGATCTCAGAAACTGCGCAAATTTTAAGTTGGACCGAAAGTAAAGTGAAGACCACCCAGCACCGGGCTATAAAAGAATTGCGCAAATGGCTGGATCAGCAACCGGGCCTGGAGGAGGAATTGAAAGATGGAACCAATTAAGTGGAACGATGAAAACATTGAACAGCATCTTAAGTATATGCCCCCTATAAAAGATCGCCAATCCAAGCAAGAGCTCTTTC
This sequence comes from Fictibacillus sp. EA-CB0309, assembly GCF_055814265.1. Classification (NCBI taxonomy): domain Bacteria; kingdom Bacillati; phylum Bacillota; class Bacilli; order Caryophanales; family Fictibacillaceae; genus Fictibacillus; species Fictibacillus sp. EA-CB0309. The sequence goes on along the minus strand of NZ_CP169271.1, from coordinate 91,935 downwards.
TTAAGGTTCAGGCAAAGATTGAATATAAACAGCAAAAAGGAAAAAACTACCCACGTGGAGTCTTCCTGCACTTGCAACAGCATGTGCACTCGTACTATTTGGCATCTTTGTACCGGATCTAATGAAGAATGGCGGACAAAAGATGGAGAATTCCAAAATGGCACAACATGATGGTGATATGGAAGCAAAATCAGCTTATGACTCTGCTGAAGGTAATGATAAAAATACTGTAGGTATCATGAAATCAGAAACAGCTGTTGCCTATCACGCTCCCCTATTGAAAAAAGACATTGAATTATCCAATAAAGATTGGGTAACGATAGGTTATCTCGATGAGCAGGCACAGCTTGTTATACCCGTGAGCTTTATGGCAGACAAGGATTATTATTTGAATAAGGTGAACGATCAGCTTCAAACGTTCAACCCAAGTGATGCTGGCTTAGTGGATAGTCCTTTAATAAAAGCTAAAATAACAGAAGAAGAAGAAACAATCATTGTTGATTTTCCGCCAGGATCGGTAAATGAAGCAGAAGAGCCATTGTTACAGGCATTAATTTCAATGACATTCGCAAACGAAGGGCAAAAAGCAAAGGTGGAATTTAGAACAAATGGGCAGCCGGGTTATGAATTCCCGCGCTTTGGTCCTGTTACAAAGTGGGATCTAACCGTTCCTGGAGCTCCTCACTACGGTTACGATGCACCATCAAGTGATGCTTTTATCGTTAGTCTGTTCTCAACAGGTCAAAATGCGGATACAATGCCAAAGGAGTTTGAAGACGCTCTTGAAATGATGGATGATGATCAAGAGCGCGGACTTAAACCGCTTTTGCCTAAGGACATTACTTTTGGAGTAAAAGAGATCAACGAGGATTATGTTGAGATTACTTTTCCAGATACGATTAAGCTCTCTGCTGACAATACTGAGGATGTCATGATGATTGATGCAATTCTACTAACGGCTGAAAGTTACGGATACGATTCTGTGAAATTTAATAATACAAAACTAGATACAATAGGTCCCTATCATTTGAATAAACCGATTGAAGGAGTAACCGGAACCAACTTTTATCATTACCAATAGATTGTCGAAAAAGGCTGCAATTTGCAGTCTTTTTCTTTTGGAAAGTTAGTAACTTTGCCTCTCAGCCCATCGACTAATAGAGTGTAAGAGTGAATTTTAGAGAGGATGTTAAACATGAAACGTATTTTAGTAGCATTTGTTTCATTAGGGCTCGCAACCATGTTGATCTTAGGCGGTGTATCAGCAGCTAAAGCATCTCCATCCTATGACCAAGAAGTAACAGAGACTGCTAAACTCTATAAAGGAATTCCTTTTAAATGGGGAGGAACGACACCAAAAGGGTTTGATGCATCTGGTTTTACAAAATATATCTATAAAACAACCGTGGTAAACAAGAACTTGCCGCGCACATCAGCTGAACAATACAAAGGCGGGAAAGCTGTTGCAAAAGGAAGTGAAAAACTAGGAGATCTTGTTTTCTTTAAAACGGACGGAAAAAGCGTTTCTTTTGTAGGGATCTATTTGGGGAACAAAGAGTTTATTGCTGCCACTTCTAAAGGGGTACGGATTCAGTCTCTTAATACGAAATATTGGAAAGATGCTTATGTAGGAGCTAAAAGATATCTGCCGTAAATTTAGTGTCTGGAGCCCTTAACTAAAGATTGTAGCTCAAAGCTAATTGTGTTCCTTCTCATCATTGATAGGGTGATTGGAGTGGAAGGTGTGAGACTCTAGGCTAGGACAGGCGGGCAGGTGAGACACTTAAGAGTGAAACGTACGAATGTGGCTCACCGCTTGCCCCGCGGAAAGCGAAGCACCTGTAACGGAAATCAACCAGCTTAAATAGTATTGATGAACTGTCCTCGACGTTGAGGGCAGTTTTTTGTAGGAAATCTTCTAGTTTTGTATATTTGGTAAATTTTTATAAATGTTACTTGTTTTTCCTTATAGGACGTACTACAATATCCAAGTATTATAATTAAACGCAGGCCTTATTTACTAATAAAGGCAGCAGGGGATGGAGGAAGGAAATGTTGAAACTGACCTGGTTTTCTTTGAAAAACCGCTCAGCCATCGTGATTATGTGTTTGTTGATTTCTGCATTAGGGGTGTATGCAGGACAGCGCTTACCGATGGAGTTTTTGCCGAGCATTGATAATCCGATGGTTACCGTCACAACTTTAGCAGATGGAATGGGTTCAGAAACGATGACTGATACCATTACAGAACCGATGGAACAAGACCTTCGCCATATAAAAGGTGTTGATACGATTACATCTGTATCTGGGCAAGGAATTTCAAAGATCGATCTAACGTTTGATATGGATTCGGATATGAAAGAAGCTGCTGCAGAGGTAGAGCGAAAGACAAACAACTTCCCACTGCCAGAAGGGGTTAACAAACCTTACGTAATTCAATTGAATACGTCCATGATTCCGATCATGGATCTAACGCTTAATAAAGACGGTGCATTTACAACCCAAGATTATAAGCTGATTGAAGAGGAAGTCATTCCACAGCTTGAAAGTGTTGAAGGGGTTTCCGATGTAGCGTTATACGGAAAAGCTACTCGTGAAATAACTCTGCAACTCGATAGCACTAAGCTTCTTGAGAAAAAAGTAGCCGCGCCACAAATCATGGCTGCACTTCAAGGAAAAGATGTTTCACTTCCCGCGGGAGATGTAACGCTTGAAGATAAAACGAACACGCTCCGAGTAGTGGGTGAGATGAAAGACTTGGAAGCATGGAAAAACATCGCCGTTGCTCCAGGTGTTTTATTAAGAGATGTGGCAGAATTAAAAGATGAACAACGCTTAGAGTCCTTTACACATGTTGACGGAAAAGACGCTATGTATATGTCCGTTACGAAAGAAGCAAGCGCAAACGCCGTTCAAATCGGCGATGATGTCCGTGAAAAAATGAAAGAAATCAATAAGCAATACGGAGATTCGTTTAAACTGAATGTTTTTTACGCAACTTCAGATTCTGTATACGATTCTGTGATGAGCATGGCAAAAGAAGTAGCATTAGGAGCACTTTTTGCATCCGTTGTCATCTTGCTTTTCCTTCGTCACTTTAAGTCAACCGTCATTGCTGTTATCAGTATTCCGCTTTCTATTTGTTTAACGCTCTTTTTGCTGCACCAATCAGGCATCACACTGAACGTATTAACGCTTGGTGGTCTAGCGGTTGCAGTCGGACGATTAGTAGATGATAGTATCGTAGTAATCGAGAATATTTTCCGTCGGTTACAAACGGGTGAACGATCTAAAGAATTAATTGTAGATTCTGTAAGAGAAGTAGCGAAAGCAATCACCTCCTCAACAATTACAACGATTGCTGTGTTCCTGCCAGTCGGTTTAGTTGAAGGCGCACTTGGTGTGTTCTTCCTGCCGTTCGCATTGACGATGGTGTATTCTCTTTTAGCATCTTTACTCGTAGCTCTGACAGTTGTACCTTTAATGAGTTACAAAATGCTCAAAAACGTTAAAGAACATACCTCAAAACCGCCAAGACGCTACTTAAAAATCTTGAATTGGTCACTGAACCATAAATGGATCGTAAGCGGAATTTGTGTTTTGCTTTTCGCAGGATCTATCGCACTTTATGCTGTGATGCCTGCAGGTTCAATGGCATCTTCTGATGAGAGTATGGTGAACGTTAGCATTGAATATCCAGAAGACACTTCACTGGATACTGTTAAATCAGGCACATATAAACTAGAAGAATATATTAATAACTCTAATGATGTGACGGCAAGCTACTCACAGGTTGGGGTTTCAAGTGAAATGGCACAATGGGGAGCAGCTCAAGGGAACAATATTGCAAGACTTGTTGCCAAGATGAAAAAAGGAGCAGACACAGAAAAGTTTGTAGAAGAAATTAAAGCATTAGAGAAAGAGTATGCGCCAGCTACCATTTCAGCGGGTATGGCAAGTATGATGGGTGGAAGCTCAGATGCTATTACCTTGAACATTACAGCTGAAAAACAAGCTGATCTTGCCCCAATGGCTGAAAAACTTACGGCGAAACTTAAGGACGTAAAAGGTCTTGAAAATGTTCAATCTAACAATGAAGACTTGAAGAATGAGTGGATCTTAAATGTAGATCAAAGTAAAGCGCAGGCATCAGGCTTAACACCAGCTGAAGTTGCACAGCAAGTCAGAGGATTAACAGGAAAGAGTCCGGTTGGACAGATTACAATAGATGATATCAAACTTCCGGTAATGATGAGTTACGATTTAAGTAACGTAAAAAATCGTGATGATCTATTGAAAACGACGATTCTTTCGCCTGTAAAAGGACCATTGCTATTAAAAGATGTAGCAGACTTAAAGCTTCAACCTGCAAAATCACAAATTTTCCGTAAAGACGGCAAAGAATATTTGCAAGTTACGGGAATCATCACAGATAAAAACGTGAAGAAAGTAAATGCGGATGTTGCATCGATTCTAAAAGACATCGATAAACCAGCTGGTGTTTCCGTTGCTTTAGGCGGAGTAGGTGAAGAGATGAACGAACAGTTTATGGATCTATTCTTAACGATGGGTGCTGCCATTTTGATCGTTTACTTAATCATGGTTATCACATTTGGCCAGGCGCGCGCACCATTTGCGATCCTATTCTCACTTCCGTTCGCAGCAGTCGGTGCAGTTTTAGCGCTTGTTATTACACGCATCCCAGTAGACATTTCCTCACTAATAGGTGCACTTATGCTGATCGGTATCGTTGTAACCAATGCGATCGTGTTCATCGACCGCGTTCAGCAGCAGCGTGAAAAAGGATTAAGTGTAAGGGAATCTATTTTAGAAGCGGGATCTACCCGATTGCGCCCAATCTTAATGACAGCTGTTGCAACAATATGCGCAATGCTTCCATTGATGTTTGGCGAAGAAAGCGGCAGTCTTGTATCAAAGAGCTTGGCGATCGTTGTAATCGGCGGTCTATCAGTATCAACCCTACTTACACTCGTTGTGGTGCCGGTAATCTATGAGATGCTCGCTAACATCGGAAATCTCTTTAAACGTAAAAAGAAAAAGCAGGCTGAGAAAGCAGCTTAAACGTTGTGGATAAGACCATCCAAGTGCCGAAAAGAGGCATTTGGGTGGTTTTTTGTTAGGTGGGTTTGGTTAGACTCCGTATCAATAGGGTCATACTGTTAACGATGAAAACGAGGTGTGACAGATGACCATTATTAAACTTGGATTCGTAGCGATGAGCATGGAACTGCAAAATGCATCTCCATCAAAAACGATGACATATAAACAATTCAGCCAGCTGCAAAATAGAGAAGCGGGATTAAGGAAACTAGAGCGCATATCGCTTGCCAATATAACCAATACGCTCAGAGTTCTAAAGCATGCGGTGGCAAATGATATTACGTTTTACCGGATGACATCCCGCATCATTCCGCTGGCGAATCATCAAGAACTGCTAGATTGGGATTATATCAGTCCATTAACAGATGCACTTCATGAAATGGGACAATACGCAAAACAACATAACATGAGACTAGATTTTCATCCCGACCATTTTGTGCTGATCAATTCTCCGAAAATAGAGATTTTAAAAAACTCTCTCAAAACATTACAGCTTCACTATAAACTTTTAAAAAATATGGATATCGACACAGAACATCGGTGCGTTATGCATGTAGGTGGAAATTATAAAGAAACAGATGTCGCCCTTGAACGGTTTGTGCAGAACTGGGGAAGTGTCCCTTTACCAATCCAGAAAATGATTATGCTTGAGAATGATGACACGTCTTTTACGATGGCAGACGCACTGTATCTTTGTGAAAAGCTTCAAATTCCACTCGTATTTGATTACCATCATCATTTGGCATTTCACCATGATGAAAACTGGATACAGCACTGGCCGCGTGTAGTTGATACGTGGAAACGATCACCGCTTCCGTTAAAAATGCATATCTCCAGTCCAAAGAGTGAGAAGCAATTTAGAAATCATGCAGACTTTGTCGATGCAGAAATGTTTTTTGACTTCTTAAAAGAAGTTAAAGGCAGCGTTAACGAGATTCACTGCATGATTGAATCAAAGAAAAAGGATTTAGCACTTTTTCAACTTATGAGAGAAATAAAGGAAAGATCAGACGTAGAAATAATAGATGGTGCATCATTTCGACTGAAATAAACCTTTGCTGAGGCAGAGGTTTTTTTATTTTCCGGGAAATTTGTCGAAAGATTTGTAAAACAAAGACATTGACGAATCAAAAGGCTTAAAACTATAATAAACATACTTAGTAAACATAAATGTATAAAAAGTATATGATAAAAAATAAAAACAATCTCGAGGAGGAACATACATGAAAAAAGTAGCCATGATTACAGGAGCATCAAAAGGATTAGGGAAAGCCCTTACACTATATTTTGCACGTGAAGGTTATGACTTAGCGATCTGTTCAAGAAACGAAGAGGCAATTGAAAATACAAAAAAAGAAGCCGAAAAGCTGGGGGCGGATGTTTTAGCGATACGTGCAGATATGTCAAAAGCAAAAGATGTGGAGCGGTTTGTTGCACTAACTGAAGAGTACTTCGGCAAATTAGAAGTCTTGATCAACAACGCTTCAATCCTAGGACCTAGCCCTATGCCATACTTACTCGATTACCCGGAACAAGATTTTGAAGAAGTTCTCCGCGTAAACACGATCGGTCCATTTTTAGTAACAAGAAGAGTGATTCCACTCATGCTTCAAAAACAGCAAGGAAGCATCATTAACATCACATCAGAAGCTGGGTCAACAGGATATGCAGGGTGGGGTGCTTATGGCATCTCGAAATTTGCACTTGAAGGACTTACAGAAACATGGGCAGAGGAAGTTAGCGAGTCAGGTGTTCGTGTCAACATGGTTGACCCTGGTGAAATGGATACAGATATGCATGAGCTTGCCGTACCAGATTGTGATTACGAGCTTGCGAAACCAGAGGACATAACAGCAGTATTCGGCTACTTAGCATCTGACGCATCCTCTCATATTACAGGAAAGCGTTTCGAAGCACAGTCCTTTCAATTAGAGGGAGTGAATTTTAATGGAATCAGCCATGAAGTTTGAACTTCCGGATGAACTAAATGCAAAGCAGCCACCAGAAAGACGTGGATTGCGCAGAGATTATGTAAAAATGATGGTGCTCGACAAAACAACAGGCCAAACCAATCACACGCAGTTTTATCAGCTGGATCGTTTTTTGAAAAAAGGGGACCTGCTTGTACTTAACGCAAGCCGCACCGTTCCAGCGGTTTTAAAAAGCAAGAAAGAACTGGACGGAACAGAGGTTGAGATCAGGCTTGCTCACAGAAAAAATGATTCCATATGGGTAGCGCTGCCGGTTAGCGGTAACGTGAAGAAAGATGACGTGATTCGTTTTTCGCCGACATTAACAGCAACTATTATTGAGCAAACCGACGATACACCTTTTGTATCACTAGCTTTTAATCTATGCTGCTCCTCTCTTTTTAACCAGATTTATGATTTAGGAGAGCCGGTAAGATACGAGTACATTCAGGAACCTTGGAATCTAGACTACTATCAAACGGTTTTTGCCACAATACCAGGTTCCGTTGAAATGCCTTCTGCGGGTCGGGCGTTCAGCTGGGAGCTAATGTTCCGTCTGCAAAAAAGGGAGTGAAGATTGCTTATATTACCCTTCACACAGGACTTAGTTACCTGCTTGATGACAAGTGGCATAAAGGACCTGATACGAACTTTGAAAACTATGAAGTGCCAAAAGAAACGGCTGAGCTTATTTTAGAAACGAAGCGTGCAGGCGGCAGAATCATCGCAGTCGGTACAACGGTTGTAAGGACTTTGGAAACTGTCGCCCTCGAAAAAGAGATGTTGCAGGCAGCAAGCGGCTGGACCAATCTATATATAACTAAAAATACGAAACTCCAAGTGTGTGATGGTTTGATTACTGGCATGCATGAACCGGAAGCGAGTCATCTTCAGCTGCTATCGGCTTTTGTGGATTGTGAAAAACTATATAACGCTTATAACGATGCGATTCATCAACGCTATCTCTGGCACGAGTTTGGCGACATGAATCTAATCTTGTAAAGAAGGAAATCATGATGCTGCATCATATCGGCCTCTTTGTAAGTGATATGAAAAGGTCTAGTGAATTTTACGATAAGATTCTACCCGTTCAAGAGAAAGAAAGTATCATCTGGAACGATACAGAGCTAGTCTTTTTAATAGGAGAGGGGTTTCAGCTTGAATTAATACCTAATGCGGATAATCATGCTTCATGCAGCCATATCGCTTTTAGCGTGACCTCTGTTACGGAGAAAATAAAAGAACTAACTCAAGCGGCGGGAATCTTTCCAACAGATGGACCTTATAACCTTCCGAACGGTTGGAGAACTGTCTTTTATGAAGGGCCAGATGGTGAAGAAATTGAATTTATACAGACGGCAAAACCCTCAACAGTCTAGTTATTATCCTAAAGAAATGAATAGAAGAACATATTTTGATACAGTTAAGAAGGAGCAACCCAATGATTAAAGGACTATATGAAGCACATTTACCTGTCAGTAATCTTATGAAGTCTATTGAGTTTTATAAGAAATTAGATTTAGAAATAGCCTATCAACAAGAAAATTTAGTGTTTTTCTGGATTGAGAAAGGAAGAAGTTGGTTGGGCTTATGGGAAACAGAGAAGGTTAAAACTCCTTACCATCCATCGTTAAGACATATTGCTTTTCAAATTGATAGAGATAATATGCTAAGCATTAAGAGATGGTTAGAAGAAAGGGATATAGACGTCTCCACTAATTTTGGATATCCACCCGAAAAACAACCACTAGTATTACCTAATAACCCACAAGCTCACGCAGCAATTTATTTTAAAGATCCAGATGGTAATAGCATTGAGTTGATTGCTCCGTTAAGATTGGATTTTAAAGAAGAATTTAAAATGATGACATTAGAAGAATGGAATCAAACAAAATAGATTAGTCCTCTACCAAAGACATAATTGTTAAATTTGATTGGAGTGAAAGTTGGGAGACTCCTGTGGGATGAGCGGGACAGTCGGAAAAGTGAAGTGCCTCGTTCAGCTCCGACAAGCAAAAGAAGGATGGGCTATGAAGGCGCACTAACTTTTGACCTCGAGGGGCTAGCCACTGTAACTAGACAGGTGAGACACATAAGGGTGCAAAACGTCGACGTGGCTCACCGTACGCCCCCGGAAAGCGAGCAGCTGAAACGGAGATCAACCACTTCCAAAAGTGTAAAAATAACTAAATGGGTAGACATTTAACTGTGAAAAGCTTTTATTAAGAACGGACCATCCGGAACATGAAGCTCTCGATAAGCTTTAAATAAATTTGTACGGTCGTAAGGAACAGAGTTAAACGCTACAGAAATCATTTGATTTTCTACACAAACAAGTGCGTAACGAGCTTCAGCTTGCGCATTACATCCTAAAGCCCCAGGATTCACAACATGTGTTTGATCTATTTTAAAATCATGAACGATATGATGGTGCCCAAATCCTATAAAGTCATAGGGAAGCGGGTGACCAAAGAGTGCTTGCATGGATTTAGTGTCGGGTTCGCTAATAATTGGCATAAAGGGATCTTCAGAAATGGGAGATTCCTTTTTCCTTTTTTAAAGGGGTAATGGGTAATAAGAAACCGAATATCCTCCAGCTCAAATTCCAATTCACGAGGAAGTTTACGCAGTTTGTGAGCGTATGTATCTTGAAGATGATTTGCAACCCATTGATGATGGTTCTTTGCATGAGTGTGGTTTTCTGGATGAGAAAGACCAAACTTTAATGCAAGAATCGCCTCGTCATGATTACCTGTAACCATATCGATAGAGGGAAGGTTAAACAAAAGCTCTAACACTTCGTTCGTAAAAGGACCAATCCCTATCATATCGCCCCCACAAATAAAGCGATTTACACCATTTCGAACAGCATCATCAACCACTGCTTGTAATGCATCTATATTTCCATGAATATCGGTAAAATAAGCAAAAAGAGTTTTCAAGATATTACCACCCTTGTGTTGTTATGAATTATTATAAAAGAGGATTACCACCCCAACAACAAATTATTAGGGGTATGTAAACACTATCAAACAAAACAGTAAAAAATAATAAACTTTTTGCAGGAAATAAAGGATAGGCAGCGTAAAAGAAACCTTATACACAATCTATGATTTGAACCAAAGCAAAATAATTATTAGGAGAAAGAAGATATGACAACCCCAGAAGGATTTCATCATATAGAAATAAATGTTCAGAATTTGGGAGAGACGAGAGCGTTTTATGATTGGCTGATGCCAGAATTGAATTTTGCTCTCTTTCAGCAATGGGAAAAAGGATTTAGTTACAAAAACGGATCGGCCTATCTTGTCTTCACACAAACAGAGGATCATTATAAAGAAATCCCTTTTCATCGGAAGCGTTCAGGACTTAATCACCTGGCCTTTTGGGCTAAATCACGTGCGCAAATAGAGCACCTTCGTGTACAATTGAAGAAGAAAAATATTTCCTTTTTATATGAAGACAAGTTCCCTTTTGCAGGGGGAGAAAGTCATTACGCTTTATTCTTTGAAGATCCAGATCGAATAAAAATTGAAATCGTGTCGCCGAGGTGAATAAAGATATGATAGAACAGGAAAAAGAAACGAAGCAAAAAAGTGAATGGATCAGTTGGTTTAAAGCCATTGGGTTTGCATTAGTCTTTGTTTTTATTACAAAAGCCTATTTCTTTGCTCCGTATATGGTAGAAGGAGCTTCCATGTCACCTACTTTACATGATCAGGAAAAGCTATACGTTAATAAAATTGTTTACGCCTTTTCTGAACCGCAAAAGGGAGATATCGTTATTATTAAAGGTGACGATAAACGTTACGTGAAGCGAATAATCGGAGTTGAAGGAGATATCATTCAAATGAAGAGTGACGACCTTTACGTAAACGATAAAAAAGTAAAAGAATCGTACCTTCAGGAAAACAAGTCGGAAGCGAAAAATCTAGGCGTGTACTTGACCGAAGATTTTGGTCCGCTAAAAGTACCAAAAGGCAAAGCGTTCGTAATGGGTGATAATCGCCTAAACAGTATGGATTCGCGAAACGGATTAGGACTAATTGAAATAAATTCAATTGAAGGACGTTCAGAAGTAGTCATTTACCCGTTTTCTGAAATGCGGGCGACTCAATAAAAAAGTGCAGCCCTGCTGTGCTTTTTATTTTTTATAAGGGAGTATGTTCAATGAATCGATGCAAGTGGAGTGAAGAGAGTGAGATGCTGCAGCAATACCATGATAACGAGTGGGGTAAAATTGTTGTTGGAGACAATAAGCTGTTCGAGTGCTTAACGCTTGAATTGTTTCAATCCGGGTTAAGCTGGAAAACGATTCTTCACAAGCGGGAGAATTTTCGAAAAGCATTCGCAGGGTTTGACGTTGAAAAGGTCATGCAGTTTGGTGAAAAAGATATAGAGCGATTGCTAGCAGACGCTGGAATCGTAAGGCATAGAAAAAAGATAGAAGCGACGATTGAAAATGCGAAAAGGGTAAACGAACTAGTTAAGAAGTTTGGAAGCTTTGAGGGATTTTTGAACGAATTGCCTGAAGGGAAAATAGAAAAACAAAAAACACTGCAGAAGACGTTCAAGCATGTAGGGTTAACAACTGCAGAAAGCTTTCTAGAGGCCACCGGAAGAATACCTGCATCACATAGTGAACAGTGTTTCATGATAACGAAATAAGAGGCATTTCTTACTTGTCCTGCATAAGCTAAAGCGGGAGGTATGACGATGCCTTATGAGATTTATATTTCAACAGCAAGAAAAAGACTCGCCCTCGTAAAAGATGGGAAAGTAATCAAACGCTATCCCATTGGAGTGGGGAAAATGCTGACACCTACACCGACTGGAACATATACCATTATCAATAAAGCGCCTAATCCAGGCGGACCGTTTGGAGTGATGTGGATGGGGCTTTCAAGGCCTCACTATGGCATACACGGCACAGATAACCCATCATCCATAGGTAAAAATGTATCCAAAGGGTGTGTACGCATGCAAAATAACCATGTATTAGAATTATCTAAATTAGTGCCTATTGGGACGAAGGTAGTTATAAGTGCGTAAGAAAACCCCAGTCAATAAACTGGGGTTTTCTTATTAGTTATTTTTAAAGAGAATTTATATACCTAGAACTTCTAATTGTAGGACTATCATCAAATGCTAAACTAGAATTACTTCTAATAGTTGGAGAATCATCAAAGGCTAATCTAGAAGACTTTCTAATAGTAGGTGAATCATCAAATGCTGATTGAACCTTGTTAATTTTGGGTGAATCGTCAAAAGTTAATGATGAACTCACGTTTGATGTGAGAACTAAACCTAGTGCAAGTGTAAGAACCACCAGTTTCTTCATTTTTTTCCTCCTAGAATTAAACAATATTTTTCCTTGCGTTATTTGCTATTCGATAATATGTGCTAGCTTTTTTATATAATGATTGGTCAAAATAAACATCAGCTAACAGTTCTGAATATTTTGCTACGTATTCCCAATTACTTCTATTTTCAAAAAAACTAATTACGTCTTTACTAATTAACGATTCGAACTCCGCATCATAATTACCATTTATTTGATATTGAAGGACTCTTAGATGATAAAATACTTCTAAATCATTATTAGAGTATTGATATCCTTCTTCCACATATTCCTCTGCTCGTTTATAATCTTTTAGTTTTAAGTATTCAGTAGCAAGTAAGAATAATGTTAATGCTTTTCGTTTCTTGGTTTGACTATTTCGATAATCGAGACTTTTTTTAAAGTAATCTATTGCTTTAAGGTGTTCGTTTTTACATGATGTAACATATCCTAAATTATGATAAATGACACCACTCATAAATTCATCTTTAAATGATTTGGAGTACTTAAGAGCATTATTTAGATGGTATTCTGCTAAATCATAATTTTTAGCTCGTCTATAACTAATAGCTAATAATACCTGGCAGTCTGCACTTCGACTGTAGTTATATTCTTTATCAAAAATTGAAATAGCTTTAAATGCATAGGTAGTAACGGAGTTTATTCTCATTAAAAAATTATAGGTAAGTGCTAATAAGTAATATAATATAGCTATCTCAGTTTCTATAATATTTAAACTTTTACTTAACTCCCTTCAGCCAATTTTAAAAATTGAAGCGCGTCATTGTATTTTTCACTATAATTATAGTGCATGCCTTGTAGTAAAAAATAATTAAATTTTTGATCTGGAGTTAGTTGGTCAAAAACTTTTTTTACTTTTTCTAAAGCTAAGTTTGCTTTTTCTAAATCGGGTGAATCTTTGACCATATAATACTTTGCTAAATATAGGTTAAAAGTAATCATTATTTCAGGATGAGTAACATGGTCAATTTTACTTTCAACTTTTGGGAAAAAATTTATTGCCTCATCAAACTGCCTATTTACCATCATCATATTCCACTCGTTAAGCATCTCGAGAATCTTACTCTCATCCACTTCTTCCAGCGAAATACCTAGACGTTCACAAAGCATGTTAATGACTTCTTCGCTTGATTTGGCGTCCCCTTTCTCAATTTTACTCAAGTATGAGACAGAGCAAATTCCCTGTGCCAGCTCTTCTTGGGTTAGGCCTTTGGTTTTCCTATAATATCTTATTCGTTGACCGACCATAAAATCCCCCTTTCAGAACTTGGGAAAATTGTCATGCAAGACCCCCAATAAACAAGTATCTATCCTACCATTTTTCCCAATACAGAATAAACGGAATGTTTGATAAGATAAATATAACAGAAAATACAAAGTTTTTGCTAGAAATTGATAATTTTGAAAAAACGTTTTACATAAATCCTATGTCAGCATGGGGCCGGCGTCAAATAGGAAGGGAGAGAGTACTATGGCCAAAATGTATAAATTATCATCAAGAGCTGCAGAGAAGAGTCAATCGCTGTACGTCTCACATGATCCTGAACAGGCCGGAAGTGTAGTAAGAAATGAGGAAGGTGCTTTTACCTACTCCGAAGTATTCATGGACAAACAGAAAAATTACTGGTTCTCCAAAAAGGTAGAAGATCAGTCTAAGGATCATAAGCTCTTCATTTTTGACTATAAGAACGGCTGCTTAAAATCACAAATCGTTAAGGGACAACCTAACTTTTATGAATTTGAATCGTGTGTTGTTGTAGCTTGTGAGGGTGATGGTTCAAAAGGCTCAGTTTTAATTTTTTCTAAAAATGGACCAGAGCTAATTAAAGAGTGGAAAGTCAACGGATACCTGTGGGAAGTTGAAATGAACCAAGATGTTCTATACATTTCTTCATATATTGTAGAAGAAGATCAAGCGGTTCTGTATATCATCCGCAACGGCAAGAAGAAACGAATCAACCTTGGAAGCAACATGGCACCAACTGATATTTTATGTCATGAGAATCTCGTTTACGTTTCCGGTGCGCCTGTACTAAACGGAGATCCTAAGAAGATCATGGTGTTAAATGAAAAGGACAAAGTCGTTACTGAATATAAATTATCTATCTCTCCTCGTGCACTATACCAAGTCGACGACCACCTGCTTGTTTATGAGTTAGACTTGGCCACTGGTAAGAGCGAGCGTATCGTATATATTGATATGAAGACAGGAGAACAGAAGGAACATGAAATTCCTCATTCGAAAATCGTTGAATGCACGAATGATTCCCTGTCACTTTTAGAACAAAACAGCAAGACGCTATATATTTGGGATCATTGTAATCGCAAAATCGTAAATACCCAAAAAGTAGCAGATCAGTCTAAAGTCATATAATTGTTGAAAAGTCCTGTGTTGCTGCACAGGACTTTTTTTGCGCTTCAAGAAAGTAAGGAGAAAAGGGGGAGATTAGATGAAGTGGGAAGGTGCAAGCTGTATTTGTGTGCATGAGGGGAAGCTGTTAATGGTGCTGCAAGGAACACCTCAAGAGGAGAAAAGGTGGAGCGTACCATCTGGCGGAAAGGAAGGAAATGAAAGTCTTGAGGCGTGCTGTATTCGTGAAGTATGGGAAGAAACCGGTTATGTTGTGAAGATTATTCAGAAACTACATAGTAAAGAGGGGATTTCTCAGGGCATCCATTACAAAGTACAATACTTTTCAGCTGAAATGATCAGTGGATCCCCTGTGATTCAAGACCCCGATGGTTTAATTTACGATATAAGATGGGTATCCTTTGAGGAGTTAGACACCCTTACTCTATCTTTTCCTAAAGACCGAGAAATTTTGTCGAGTTACTTGTCTCAGTCAGAGAATCTAACTTAAGGTTTACCTTGTTTTTAAAAGGGAAATCTAATTGGAGGAGGATTGCAGTGAAACCGGTTTTCGCCACAAATGAGGATCTTGAAAGTTTACTGGAATGGTGTAAAGACGCTCCTGAGTATCAAAAATATCTTTCTTCCTATATAGAAGAGCGTGACGACACCGCTCGCTGCTGTGGGGTTATTAAAGGTAATGACAATGGAAAAAACAGGATCTATTTGGATTTATACGAAAAATCCTAAGGTACAAAACCATCCAGAAATGATGCAGTTTTCACTGAAGTGGTTAAGACAAAAAGGCGCAACAGACTATACGGTCGTATAAATAAAATAAAGGATGGATCAAGAAATGGAGCAGACAAGTGTTTATAATTGGAAATGGTACCGTCATGATTGCCATAATGATACCATTCATCAACTAATAGCGGACAATAAAGGATGTAAGAATTGGCTTACGAATATTCAAGAGGAAAAAGTTAATTATCTGCGCATTGAAAGAGACAGTGATGGCGAGCCGATTGTTAGAGGTTCTTTAACGTACAAACAAGACCCTGAAAATCAATCTGACTTCGAAATCTTTCATTTTTATATAAGAAGACAATCTCTAATCACGGTAGGATTGGATCTTTCTCTTATAGAAGGCGATTACAGGGAGTCATGTGATCATTTAATTATAGAAGAAAAGACGCCGGTAGAAGGTTTTTTAATTTTGTTAGGTGAATTGATCAACCATTTCCTAGACGGAATAGACGAATTGGAGTTTAAACTTAAGGAACTACAGAGAGATGTGCAGCAAAATAACCATACCACTTTGTTGAACAGTATTTATGATCGCCGAATCGAACTGATCAACTGGAGTGACTTAACGCTTCCAGTTCATGAGACACAGATGGCAATAAAAGAAGCTTTTCTCGATGAAATCACGGAAACGAAGGCTTATAAGAGGATCGAAACAAGAATCGACCGAACCACTTCGCTTCTATCTCATTACAGACAGGATATCGACACCCTTTTAAACTTAGAAGAGGTTCTCTCCTCGCATCGTGGTAATGAAATCATGAAGACGCTGACGGTGTTTACAGTCATCTTCACGCCTGCGATGGGGTTTGGAGCCATTTGGGGAATGAACTTTAAGAACATGCCAGAGCTTGATTGGAAACTTGGCTATCTGTATGCCATGATTCTAATCGTTGCATCTACGTTAGGTGTTTATCTATGGTTAAGAATGAAGGGATGGACTGGAGATTTATTAAGAGGTAAGAAAAATAAGAAACATTTTGACTAAAAAAACTGTGAAAATGAACGATATAAATAAGGAAACAGGCGGATTTTGTCGAACGGTATCAATTGATAAAAACGCCTGTTTTTTTATGGCGATAATTTCAGTATTTCATTTTGATTTCAACCATAAAAGAAAAGAAAAATCATACGAAGAGTTATGAAGATTAAATGACTAACGGGAGCGGAAAGAAATGAAAAAAATAAGCCTTTTTCTTGTTCTTTCACTTGTTATGCTGATGCAGGCTCAGTTTGTACAAGCAGCGGGTGAAAATACACCAGAAATTAAAAGCGAAAGCGCCGTAATGATTGATGCGAAAACAGGGGATATTTTATATCAAAAAAATAGCTCGGAACAAATGTATCCAGCGAGTATTACAAAAATTGTTACAGGTATTCTGGCTATAGAATCAGGCAAATTAGACGAGTCCGTGATCGTTAGCAGTGAGGCAGCTAAAGCTGACGGAACACGTGTATACCTCCTTGAAGGAGAACATGTGTCACTAAAGAAACTTGTACAAGGCTTGCTGATCAACTCAGGCAACGACGCAGCGATTGCCATTGCCGAATATGTTGCGGGTGATGTGGCTTCGTTTGCAGACGAAATGAACGAGTTTGCTAAAAAAGTAGGAGCAGATAACACTCATTTTGTTAATCCAAATGGTCTTTTTGATGTAGAACATTATACGACAGCTGAAGATATGGCGAAGATTACACAATATGCGATGAAAAATGATGTCTTTCGTGAAATCGTCTCTACAAAAGAACTGCCTTGGGTAGGTGAAGGCTGGGATACGACTTTACGAAACCACCACCAGTTGTTGTGGGACTATCCAGGAACGATCGGTGTAAAGAATGGATATGTGGATGAATCTAAACATACTCTCGTTACAGCTGTTTCCCGTGATAACTTGGATGTGATCATCGTCACGCTAAAAGCCCCAACAAGCCGCGCTGCTTATTGGGATACAATGGCGATCGGCGACTACGGATTTGCAAACTTTGAAAGACAAACGCTCTCGGCTGGAACAAAGATTGAAGCGCAAAACGGAAAATCATATGCGCTCAAAGACGATTTAAGCGTATCATTACCTATAGGAGAAAAACCAATTCAGCACGTTACTTCAGATGGTGAACTGCAACTGAAGGATTCAAGCGGCAACTTGCTGCTCACTCACACTCTTTTTAAGGAAAAGAAAAAAGAAGCACCGGCAGCAGCAGAGACAGAAGCTGTTGAGGAAGTAGATTCGTCATTCATGCAAAAGATTGTGAAGACGAGCATATTTTTATATTCTGGATTGCTTATATTACTAGCCTTTCTTGTGATCTTACGTATGCGCAGCCAAAGACACAAGCATAGAAAAATGAGACATGTAGCTAGAAGTTACGTAAAATAAAACCGTCATTAGGCGGTTTTTTTGCTTGTATGAGTTGAATTTTATCAACATGAATGAGAGCGAAATCAACAAAGATTTGTGGACTATCAACCAAGTTCAAATATATATCAACAATACCGCAGTAAATATCAACAAACTATAGGATAAAAAGTAACTTTAGTATATAATTGCATTTAATTACAAAATTCGACAGTCGGAGATTCATACATGATACGCAATATAAAACTAGCTCAACTATTTATTATTGGGAGTGCCTTCATTCAGGCTCTCCATCATTTTTTTATAGAACGAATGGAGCACTTTTTCCTTTTTTCTTCTTATTTCTCATTGGATATCTCCCAGCATGGGGCATTAATCGATTGCAGGAACAATGGACAAAATTAGTCTTTATTTTGTGCAGTGTTTATATTGTTTCACTTTCTTATTTCTTTGTGTCGTACCCCATAGTACAAGCAGCGTATTTCTTCTTGCCCGTCTCGGCCCTTTTATTGAATGATAAAAAACTATACTATGTTTCAAGTATTGGCGGGTTGTTGACGTACTTGCTGCTAGCAAAAGAATCGCTAAGTGACTATCTTGCTTTTATATCGATTTACATCATCTTTTGTCTTCTACTATTTATGGCTCAGAAAGTGGTTTATCAATCTGTAGCTGAAAAAGAGGCGATTCAGCAAGGCGTTAAAGCATTTTCACTAGCAGTTGAAGCGAAGGACGTATATACCCAGGGGCATTCTAAGAGGGTAGCTCTTTATTCTATGATACTCGCTAAACACGGCGCTTTTAAAGATGTTGATCTGGACGAATTGGAATTAACAGCGCTGATTCATGATATCGGAAAAATCTCAACACCTGATGCCGTACTTATGAAAAACGGAAAGCTTACAGAAGAAGAATACGAAATCATGAAGAATCATCCTGTTGACGGTATGCTGCTAGCTAAGTCATTCGGTTATTCTGAACGAGTTCTAACGGGGATTCTCCATCATCATGAAAGATACGATGGACTTGGATATCCTCATCAATTAGCAGGACATAATATCCCAATCTATTCTCGAATCTTAGCAGTTGCCGATTCTTTTGATGCGATGACAAGCAACCGTGCTTACCGCAGGGGGATGACGCCATGGGAAGCCAAAAAGGAGATCGAGAATCAATCTGCGAAAATGTATGACCCTTTTATAGTAAAAGTTTTTATGCACTCTTATTATGATATGCTCTTGATCTGTGAAGAGAATACAGAAGCCCTAACTGATATTACGGCAAAAAAAGAGATATCTGCAGGATTATTCGAAGGAAAAAACAGTTAAGCTGAAGAACATAATAGGTGAAATGATAATACATACGCAGGAGGAAGAAGAAATGAATGCGACTATTTCCTTAACTGAGACTTTATTGGAAGAACTATACGTTGTTGTACGAACAACGAATGGACTATTAAAGAAAGCAGATCCTTCTATGTACGATTTTCGTCCAGCTGAAAATATGCGCTCTTTCTTAGAACTTGCCAACCACTTAGTTCAGATCCCGCATATAGATCTAGCTATTCTTCAAGAGAAAACAGAAGAAGAAGTACGCCAGCTGGAAAAAAGTTATCCGCTGAAAATGTAGCCGAGCTGACACATGTTCTAGAGGAAGGGTACCATTTAGTTAAATCGTACTTTTTATCACTCTCCGAAGAAGATTTTCTGCAGAAAGAAACAAAAGCCTTTTATGCAGAAAAAGGCGCAACACAGGCAAAGTGGCTTGTGGAAATTGTAACTCATGCTTTTCATCACAGAGCACAGCTGTTCACTTATTTAAAACAAACAAAACATGAAGTGAATATGTTTGATTTGTATTAAACACTGGTGCTACTGCCGGTGTTTTTCTTTACGCTCTTTTCTAAAGGATTTTTGCTCTTAAATTTTTATGTTTTCTTTGAACAGTTGGTTGTAGTGGAAGGTGTGTGCCTACCACTTGTGAAGCTTCTTGGAAGGCATGCGACGAGGAAGCTCACTTCTGTAGCATTTGCTAGTAGACGCAGGAGCAAGAATACTTCCTTGAAACGGGCTGGTGAGACATTTAAAAGTGAAACGTACGAATGTGGCTCACCGCCTGCCCCGTGGAAAGCGAGCACCTGGAACGGAAACCAACCACTTTCAAACAGCAACACCGAATGCGACAACAGCTTTTAATAAGTTTCAAATTCGACTTCTTATGATTCTTCCTGTAGTATGGGTGGTTCAATTAAAAGATGCTGCTTAGCATATTTATTAGCAGGAAAAAAGAAATCGTTATTGAATCATTTATGAGATAAAAAATTGGTATTGTTAAAATACATCTAAGAGGTGATGTTTCGTGTACACCGTTTTTTCTACATTTGATGTTCCGAATGATAAAGCAGACGAAGTAATCAACATATATAAAAACCGCTCCAGATCCGTTGATGAAGCAGATGGTTTTGTAGAATTTTTATTGTTGCAAAATGATAAAAGAGCGGGTGAACTTACCGTGCAGCTCATTTTTTCTACAAAGGAAGATTATTTAAAATGGGTAAGAAGTGAAGAGTTCAAGAAAATTCATGATCTGGAGAAAAAGTATCCAGACAAAGAATTGGCAGCTGTCATTCCAACTGTAAAACAATATAAGGTGGTTGCCAAATGACGGAATTTAACATAAATGTTATGGTAGAAAGAGTAACTGAGAAAATTTACGAAAAAGATCCTACTCTTGTTGAACGATATGGTGATAAAGGCAGAGCGAAATGTATTGAGGATAATCACCATCACTTCAAGCATTTAGAAACAGCTTACGAATTGGACAACAGTGCTTTCTTTATCGATTACGCCGTTTGGTTGAATGGTATTTTACAGAAGTTCGGGATGAGTACAGAACTTTTAATGGATAATTTCAACTTTATTATAGATGTCCTGCAAGATGAACAGCGAAATCAAACGAAAGAAAATACCCGTATTGGTATTTATATTGACTATTTAAATCAAGCGAACAATGTTCTGAGTGGAAAATTAGCAGCGCATTAAATAAAGGAGAGGTCCCAACCATGGCTATTTCTGAAGCGGAAAAACTGGCTCGGCTGTTTTTAGAAGGTAATCATGCTGAAGCATTGCGTTTCATCAAACAGCAGCCAGTTCAAAATCGAATGGTTTTGTTTACAGACCTGTTTACTCCTGCAATGTACATGATTGGAGACCTCTGGGAAAATAATGAGATTTCTGTTGCAGATGAACATTTAGCAACAGGAGTTTGTGACTTTGTTCTTTCCAGGCTCTTTCAAGTTTCGGTGGACGAAACAAAACGTGAAAAAAAGCGATGTTTTTGTGCTTGCAAGGTGAACAGCATTATCTTGGATTAAAAATGATTAACAGTATCTTTGAAGAAAAAGGCTGGGAAACAAAATATTACGGAGCAAGCCTGCCTCTAGAATATGCACTTAAGTCGGCTCTGCAGTGGAAACCAGAAGTGATCGGACTCTCAGTATCCATTGTATATAATTTGCCTGTGCTTAAAAACTATGTTCGTACACTGTCAGCTCTTCCGAATAAACCAGTCATTTTAGTAGGTGGAAGACTTACGGAAAAGTATGATCTAGATCCATATGTAAACAATCAAGGAATCATCATAAAAAATCTACAACAGGCAGAAAAATGGCTGGATGAGTATATAGAAGAGAGGATTAACGCCTACAGATGAGCTGTGTATTGCCAGTACCTTACGTAAAAATAAATAAAGATGGCGTTATTCTTCTCAAATCGTCAAGAGCCAATGTCCTGTTCGGTATGCAAGTGGAAACCATTCGAGACTGTTTTGACGAAGAAAGTCATAACAAATTAATGAAATATTTGATGCCTTTTAGCGGTGAAAAAACATTTGAAGCCAATGTAAAGACTAAGGATCAGCCTTTTCTTCTATGTGACGTCTTCATATCGTGGGAAGAGGAGTTTGCACATGTTGTATTTATACCGACAGGCAAACATGTTCAGGGGCTTGAGGAAAAGCTGCTAGAACTAAGAATGCGACTATCTTCAACGGACTTTGAACTTTTTGAGAAAAAGAAGCTTTAGAAGAAGCGATGAAACGTCTTGATGAACTATCAGGTCCACTTATTCCGATTTCTGAAAAGATGGCATTTGTTCCGTTATTCGGAGACATCACAGAGAGTAAGATGATCACTGTTACAGGGAATGCCCTAAAAGCAGCCTATGAAGGTCAGTTTGAAGAAATCTTTTTTGATTTATCTGCAACAGGCGAAATGGATGAGAGTGGCGTGCTGAAATTAAGCGAGCTATTTCGAATGCTTCACTATATGAATGGAAAGCCAGTTAAAATTATCGGTGTAAAGCCTAAACACGCTAGGCAGCTGAATTCGCTGGATGTGAATTGGCCTGTATATTTTGAAACTTCATTAAAGGATGTACTGATTGAACATCTCCAAATAGGAAAATAGGAAAAGCACCTCGGCGCTACGAGGTGCTTTTGTGCGTTTACCATCTGTTTTTCTTTCGATGCAGGGAAGCAAATATTATAGGAGCAAGAGCAGCGCCTCCTATTAAACCGAATAGATGACCCATTACATTAATCCGAGCATTTAAAAAAGTAGTGACTAAGCTGATCCCAAGGACAACTAATAGAATTTGTGTATTCGCTCTATCAATATACTGCCGGTGATTATAAAGCATATATACATAAATACCGAATAAGCCAAAAATGGCGCCTGATGCACCGATATGCGCGTATGAAAGTGGCAGCAACAAAAGCGTAGCGATGTTTGCGATTAATCCAGCACCTACATATCCAATAATAAATCGTACTTTACCTAAAATTCCTTCAAGTGCAGGTCCGAACAAGACGAGGGAGAACGAGTTAAAGATTAGATGACCAGCAGCTTCATGCGTAATGATAGGTGTGAACAATCGCCAGTACTCTCCAGCAGAGATGTAATAATTTGATCCGACCATAAAATGATACAAAGACGTGCTAAAAGGGGTAAAATTAATAAGTAGAAACACAATAATATGTGCGGCGATTAAAAAAGTTACGACTGGATAGCGCCTAATAAAGGTTTGAAAGCTTTCATCTCTTATAAACATGTAAGAATATCACCCTTCTTAAATGAAGTGTTTACATACCGATTCGTCTTAAGTCTCAGTTTACCATGTGAAAGGAATTAGGGCGAAAGATATAGCTGCAGAGGAGCATTTTATAATGATTGTTGGAACAGGCATCGATATGATTGAATTAACAAGAATAAAGCGGGTTGTTTCTCATCAGCCTCGTTTTCCAGAGCGAGTGTTAACGCCGTTTGAACAAAAACGATTTCATGCTTTAAATGGAAACAGAAGGTTTGAATACTTGGCTGGCAGATTTGCAGCGAAAGAAGCGATGGCAAAAGCGCTTGGAGTGGGTATTGGTGCAGAACTTTCATGGCATGACATGGAGATTAAGTCGGATGAAAAAGGAAACCGTTTTTGACATCACCTTATCCTTATTTATGCCACTTATCTATTTCTCATACGAAAGAATATGCGGTAGCACAAGTGGTTTTAGAAAGCTCGTCAAGCTAGTCTGCATATTGTCCAGGGTTGTCTCATATATTGTAATGCGGTAGAAGGGGTAGTCCTTTGCAAGATGCAGAGTTAGTCCCCCTTCAATGTCGAAATTACTTTGGGACAAAGGGGATGGCAAAAAATGAAGAAAACACTGTCAATGATTTTGACGGCGTTCATGATCTTACTGGTTCTGTCAGCATGCGGTGAACAAAGCCAGAGTGATGTTCTGGATTCTTTGGAAGAGAGAATGGAATCCATGACAGGCTACAAAGCTGAAGCCAAGATGACGTTAAGCACAGGTGAAAAGCCACTGACGTACGATTTAGAGATTTGGCACAAGAAGCCAGATTTTTACCGTGTCAGCTTAAAAAATGCTGAAAAAGATCAAAGTCAGATGATTCTGCGCAATAAAGATGGAGTTTTCGTGCTAACGCCAGCTCTTAATAAAAGCTTCCGTTTCCAAAGCGATTGGCCAGAAAACAATAGCCAGGTGTATTTGTTCCAATCACTTATTTCGGATATCTTAAACGATACGGACAGAGGATTTAAGTCAAAAGAGAAAAGCTATGTTTTTCATACAAAAACAAATTATCAAAACAAAAACTTGTATCAGCAAGAAATCACACTTAACAAAGATTTAGATCCGACACAGGTCCGCATCATGGATCAAGACCAAAAGAGCTTGTGAGACTGGATTTCTCTAAAGTTAAGTTTAACGCAAAGTTTGATAAAAATTCTTTTGATATGGAATCCAATATGTCTAGTGCGCAGTTCGAGATCCCTACTTTTTCTGGTGCTGGAGAGGAATTTGAAGTGCTGTATCCGA
Source organism: Fictibacillus sp. EA-CB0309 (assembly GCF_055814265.1). Classification (NCBI taxonomy): domain Bacteria; kingdom Bacillati; phylum Bacillota; class Bacilli; order Caryophanales; family Fictibacillaceae; genus Fictibacillus; species Fictibacillus sp. EA-CB0309. The sequence continues at coordinate 67,578 of NZ_CP169271.1, read as the reverse complement.
CATACACAGCTAACTTAAACATCGTTAACGAACGAGAAGTCGTTCAAGATGAAGATGACTCTAAAGTGGTATTAAACTATGCAGATGCAGAAGAAAATAAATCTTTTACATTGATGCAGCAAAAGAATACAGCGGTAGAAACAGCGTCGCGATTAACGATGTCTAACGGCGAACCAGTTGATTTAGGATTTACGGTAGGAGCGATGACAGACCAGTCGATCACCTGGAATTATAACGGTGTTGATTACTTCCTTGCTTCCAATAATTTAGGTCAAGAAGAGTTAATGGCAATTGCCCGATCTGTTTATGGAGAGGCAATTAAATAATTCCTACATTAATATAGTACGATATGAAACAGACTGGCGATTATGCTAGTCTGTTTTTACTTACATAAAACGACCTTTGAGGGTAAAATAGAAGGCAGCAATCAAGAATTAACAGGGAGGCATTCATATGGATAAACAACATTTTTATCGAGATACGTGGGCTGAAATAGATTTGGATAAGATCAGCCAGAATATAAAATCATTTAAGAAACATCTCCCTGACCAAAAAATAATGGCTGTTGTAAAAGCGAACGGATATGGACATGGAGCTTATCAGATCGCACGAGAAGCATTGGAGTCAGGAGCAGAATGGCTCGCTGTAGCTATTCTTGATGAAGCGATAGCTTTACGAAAACAAGGAATAACTGCACCGATTTTAGTTATGAACCGGATACGTCCTGAATATGTTAATCTTGCGGCAGAAAATGAAATCAGTGTGACGGTCTTTCAGAAGGAATGGCTGGTTGACGCAGAAACGCATATAAAGCGTACAAACCAACCATTGAATATCCATTTTAAGATTGATACGGGTATGGGCCGTGTAGGTATAAAAGAAGAAAGTGAGCTTCATGATATTTCTCATTATACGAAGCAATCTGCGATGTTTCATCTAGACGGTGTTTTTACGCATTTCGCGACAGCAGATGAGTGGGAATCAGATCTTTTTGAGGAACAAAGAAAGAAGTTCATTAAATATATAGACTTGCTGCAGAAGTGGGGAATGAAGCCAGCACTCATTCATAGTGCCAATAGCGCTGCAGCTTTGCGGAAAGTAGAGGGCCCTTTTAATCTCGTGCGTCTTGGAATCAGCATGTATGGGTTGGCGCCTTCTGGAGAGTTAAAGGAAAACTTGCCATTTCCATTACAAGAGGCATTCAGCCTTCATTCACAGCTCATTCATGTTAAAAAATTGATGCCTGGAGATACTGTAAGTTATGGAGCTACTTATACAGCAAAAGAAGAAGAGTGGGTAGGCACCCTTCCGATCGGTTATGCTGATGGGTGGCAAAGAAGACTTTCACCAGGTGCATTTGTGCTGATTAAGGGCGAGCGAATGCCGATAATTGGACGAATCTGTATGGATCAGTGCGTCGTAAGGCTGCCAGAAAGAATGGATGTTGGTGAACTTGCTACATTAATAGGTAGTCAAAAAGATGAGAGAATCGAGATGGATGAGGTAGCGGGTGTAGCAAAAACGATAAATTATGAAATACCGTGTCTCATTTCTGCTCGAGTGCCGAGAGTTTATGTGAAAAATGGTCGAATTTCAGAAAATATGAATGTAATTCTAAATTTTTAGCAGAATATTAGAAGGACTATTAAAAAATTTGTAGAATAAATACTTTGAAATCGCTTTGCAAATGGAATATTGAAGTGATAAGATTATATGTGGTTAAAAGGAATTTGATCGTAGTATAGCTTTGCGCTGGAGGTGTATGTTGTGTCCGAATTGAACACAAAACGAATTGTGATTAGTCTTCCTCAGAAATTATTGAGTGAGGTAGATCGTGTCATTAAAAAAGAAAATTTGGACCGCAGCGAATTTATCCATCAAGCTACTGAGATGTTTCTTCGTGAGCGGAAGAATAAGCGTCAGTTTCGTGATGAGATGAGACAAGGTTACATGGAAATGGCTAAGATCAATCTAACGATTGCCTCAGAAGCATTTATGTTAGAGGAGGAAGCCGATCATACCTTGGACCGCTTAGTTAGCGGGGTGTAGTCCTTGATAGTCAAACGCGGAGACGTTTACTTTGCAGATCTTTCACCGGTAGTTGGTTCAGAACAAGGCGGAATTCGCCCTGTACTGATAATCCAGAACGATATCGGAAACCGTTTTAGCCCTACTGTAATAGTTGCTGCAATCACAGCCCAAATTCAGAAAGCAAAACTACCAACACACGTTGAAATAGATTCTAAAAAATACGGCTTTGAACGGGATTCAGTTATTTTGCTTGAACAGATCAGGACGATTGACAAGCAAAGACTAACAGATAAAATCACACAACTGGATGAAGACATGATGCGCAGGGTAGACGACGCATTGCAGATCAGCACAGGTCTGGTTGATTTTTAAATCTTTAAATTTTATAACACAATTTAGGAAACTGTCTGACAGAATGTCTGGCGGTTTTTTATTTTATCTACTGTAATTTGAAAATTGCAGCTTGAGATAGTGCTTTCATTTATAAAGGTTCTTATATAATCATTTAGTTATTTCACTTTCCTGACAAGTTGATTGGAGTGAAAGATGCGAGACTCCTGCGGGACAGGCGGGCAGGTGAGACACTTAAGAGTGAAACGTACGAATGTGGCTCACCGCCTGCCCCGCGGAAAGCGAGTATCTGTAACGGAAATCAACCACTTTCAAACAATCGAAGCTGATCTAAAACGATCAATTCGTAACTGGAAAAAAATACATGTTTAACGACTGGCATCTTGGGTTATATATCCAAAGTTAGAAAAAGAGTAAACATTGCACAATATATTCATAAGTGAAATAATAGAAATTGAGACTAAATGTAGTGGGGGTGCAAGATAAATTGGACAACTTGATTGTACAGATGGTCAATGAGAATCAAGAGACCCTAAAAAATAATTGGCTAAAAGAAGTCAATCTCTTTAAAGAAAAGGAACTAGCTGGGACTGCACTTAAATTTAGTGATGGGACTGACCAGCAGTTTTTTGAACTGTTAATTAAACATATTAATTACCACGATATATCTAAAGATGGAACACTTGATGAGTTTTTTGATCAAGTGCTTCATACGGGCTTACCTTTAAGCTATTTAACGCAAGGGCTTCAAGCTGCACGCCGTGTTATCGTTAATTTTTTAGTAGAGACGGAAATGGATACCGAAAAGCTTGCGTCGGTATACCGAGAAATCGACAGATGGTTAGATCCTATTCTTAACCGAGTGATAGAAAACTCATCTCAGATTTGGGAAAGAACCGTTTCTGTTCAAAAGACAGCATTATTAGAACTTTCCGCTCCGCTTATCCCGGTTTTCAAAAACATCAGCGTCATGCCTCTGATTGGTTCAATCGATACGGAACGCGCGAAGCTGATCATGGAAAACCTTTTAAATGGAGTGATTAAATATCGCTCAGAAGTTGTGCTGATTGATATTACAGGAGTACCAGTCGTAGATACGATGGTAGCCCATCATATTATTCAAGCAGCTGATGCTGTGCGTTTATTAGGATCAACATGTATCCTAGTAGGAATACGTCCTGAAATTGCACAGACCATTGTAAGCCTGGGTATCGATTTAAGTCTATTCCCTACGAAGAGCACTCTTCAAAAAGGCATGGAAAATGCATTGGAGATCACAAATCAGCAGTTGATTAGCAATAAATAGGGAGTGAGGGGAAAAAATGAGGATTCCTATTTTAAAATTGCACGAATATTTATTGATCACTATTCAAGTAGAAATGGACGATCAAACAGCCCTTCAATTTCAAGAGGATTTGCTTAACAAAATTCACGATACAGGGGCAAAGGGTGTTGTTATTGACTTAACGTCAGTAGACATGATTGACTCCTTCATAGCAAAAGTTCTTGGAGATGTCGTGAGGATGTCAAAGTTGATGGGAGCTCAAGTTGTATTAACAGGAATACAGCCTGCGGTTGCTATTACTTTAATTGACCTTGGAATTTCAATGAGGGAAGTTTCGACAGCACTTGACTTAGAACAGGGGCTTGATAAATTGCGTCTGGAACTGGAGGGATGATTATGGACATCCAATCCTGTGTGGAAGTACGCAATGAATGGGACATCGTAAGTGCCCGTCAACTTGGAAGAAACATGGCTAAAGAGCTTGGTTTCGGAAATGTTGATCAAGCCAGAATAACAACAGCGATTTCCGAACTCGCCCGTAATATTTATTTGTATGCCGGCCGAGGAAAGATTTGCATTGAACCAATCGATCAATTAGGAAAAAAGGACTGCGAATCGTAGCCTTAGATAATGGTCCTGGAATCCGAGAAATCCGAAAAGTTATGGAAGACGGCTATACAACTTCCGGCGGATTAGGAGCTGGATTGCCAGGTGTGAAGCGTTTAATGGATGAATTCTCTATTGAATCCACGGTTGACGTGGGAACGGAGATATCTGCTACTAAATGGCTTCGTTAGGAGGAGAGCTCTTGACTGCAAAGGACGCACTAACGGAACGTTACCAAGATTTATTATCAGTCTATCTAAAAGCCAAAACCGAGACGACACTCTATAAAGCCCAGCAATTTAGCCGGAAACTATTGGAGCAGCAGATTTCACCTGAAGATTTAGTGAGCTTGCACATTCAAGTAATGGACGAGCTTTTCCCGGATATGTCAGAAGAGATGAGAGATTCTTTTGACTTTCTGCTTGAATCTATGATTGGTTATGGCTTTGCTTACCGCGAACACCAAAGTCTGCGGGATAAACAGCAACAGCTGGAATCAGAAATTGAAGTTGCCGCAAGCATGCAGCAAACATTGCTGCTTAGCGATGTACCTGACTTTAACGAGTTGGACATAGGCGTTGTAAGCGTTCCTGCTAAAAAAATGAATGGCGATTATTATAATTTTGTTAAAAGCGGCAATAGTCTTAGTGTCGCTGTAGCTGACATTATCGGTAAAGGCATACCCGCTGCACTCTGTATGTCTATGATTAAATACGCGATGGACAGCCTGCCAGAAGAACAGATGAAACCTCATCTCCTGCTGGAAAACTTAAACCGTGTTGTTGAACAAAATGTTCATAGCAACATGTTCATTACAATGTTCCATGGTGTATATGAACCGGAAAGCCATAAGTTCTTCTATGCAGGTGCCGGTCATGAACCAGGATTTATTTATCATGCAAAAGAAGATAAGTTCCACGATCTTATTGCTAAAGGCCTTGTTCTGGGGGTTTCTCGCACAACAACCTATCATCCGTATGAAAAGGAGATAGAAGTTGGAGATATGGTCATCTTGCTCTCAGATGGAGTGACCGAGTGCAGGACAAGCAAAGGATTTATTGAAAGAGAAGAAATTGTTTCTCTCATTCGTAAATATATGGATCTACCCTCTCAAAAAATTGTTGAGAATGTATTTCAGGAGTTGGATCGGCTTCAAGGGTTCGAGCTCAGAGATGATTTTACTTTAATTATTTTAAAAAGACTGGTTTAAACAGTGTTCAATTAGGGTAAAGGTACCTTATGGTTCCATACAAAGCTTGGGGGGAAAAACAAATGAATTTGCAAATTAATCAAGGCCAAATAAATGAAACATATGAATTAAATCTTACTGGGGAAGTAGACGCATATACGGCTCCGAAACTTAAAGAAGTCATGCTTCCGTTAACTGAAAAAGAAGGGAACATCGTAATCGTCGACCTTTCTGGTATAGAATATATGGACAGCACGGGATTGGGTATTTTTGTAGGAGCTTTAAAGTCTTCTAAAGCCCACAATAGCTCATTAAAGCTAAGAGGCATGACAGAACGCGTTAAACGTATCTTTGAAATTACCGGTTTAACTGAGGTAATGGACATCGAAAGCGGAGTAAAGGGGGAGGCGCTATGAGAACAGCGTCCGACTATATTGAAATGAACGTTCCGGCAAAGCCGGATTATGTGGGAGTAGTCAGATTAACGATATCTGGTCTGGCAAACCGCATGGGTTTTGCGTTTGATGAAATTGAAGATATTAAGATTGCTGTTTCAGAAGCTGTAACGAATGTTGTAAATCATGCTTACACAGAAGGAGATCAAGGCCAAGTTCGCATTGGCTGCAATATACATGATGACCGCATGGAAATTACGGTTGTCGATCAAGGAAAGAGTTTCGACGTTGAATCTATCTCTAAAGATCTTGGCCCTGTAGATGGTAAATCAGTTGATCAACTGCATGAGGGAGGTTTAGGCCTCTTTCTGATAGATACACTAATGGACAAGGTAGAAATAAGCAGTGAAGCCGGTGTCGTTGTAATGATGACAAAGTATCTTCACAGAGATGAGGTGGAGGAACATGTCGACAGAATCTCACCAGCGCCTTCACAGTAAAGAACAGGTCTATGCATGGATTGATGAATTACAGCAAGATCCAAAAAACGAAGAAATTCAAACAAATCTTGTATTGCAGTATCAAGACTTAGTACATTCTCTTGCACGAAAGTTTTCTAAAGGGAAAAGCATCCATGATGATTTAGTTCAAGTAGGTATGATCGGACTGCTTGCTGCTTTTAGAAGATACGACAAAACGTTTGGCAGATCTTTTGAATCATTTGCCGTTCCAACAATTGTTGGAGAAATCAAACGTTTTATTCGTGATAAAACATGGAGTGTGCATGTACCGCGCCGTATTAAAGAACTAGGTCCGAGAATCAAGAAAGCCGTTGAAGAATTAACGACTCGCTTGCAAAGGTCACCTAAAATCTTTGAAATTGCTGAGTTTCTGGAAGTTTCAGAAGAAGAAGTTCTAGAGACGATGGAAATGGGTAAAAGTTATCAAGCTCTATCCGTGGATAGTTCTATTGAAGCGGACCAAGAGGGTAGTACGGTTACACTTCTCGATTTAGTTGGATCCAATGATGATGGTTTCGATCAAATCGATAAAAGGCTACTTTTGGAGAAAGCATTTGCTGTTCTTTCTGAACGTGAACGTGAAATCCTGCAGTGTACGTATTTTGAAAACTTAAGCCAAAAGGAAACAGGGGAACGTCTGGACATATCCCAAATGCATGTTTCCCGATTGCAAAGAAGAGCGTTAGAAAAACTAAAAGAAGCGTTGCGAGTATCACCCTCGGAGGCGCTTAGATGATCGAACACTATCAATTTAGCAGAGCATCTGTTTCCTCTTACCAGAAACCTAAAAAGGGAAATGATCTTTGCGGAGATAGTTTTTATGTGAAAGAAACGGAAGATTATTTGATTTGCGCGGTTGCAGATGGTTTAGGAAGCGGCAAAATGGCGAAAGAAGCTTCAGGAGCTGCTACTGACATAATTGATCAGCATCATCATGAATCAGTGGAACAGCTGATGCATCTTTGTAACGAGGGGTTAAGACATACTCGAGGTGCTGTAATCGCAATTGTTAAAGTCGATTACAAAAATCAAACAGCCACTTATTCAGGTGTAGGTAACATCCGTTTTATGATCTCTGCTGAAAGACAAAGAGCCATACACCCTTTAACGAAGGCAGGTTTTCTAGTAGGGAAGCCTGAGCGATTTAAAGTACAGGATTTCAAGTTTGAAAAAGAGTTAACATTAATGCTTTATTCTGATGGCATGGATATTCATACACAAAGTCGATCACTCTTAACGAAAATGATTTCTCCAAAAGAGTCTGTCATTTTTATAAGTGGATTGCCACAAGATATTAACGACGATGCTACATGCATCGTAGGCCAAGTAAATATTAGTTAGCTAAACATCATCCTTATCAAGATTTTAGGATGGTGTTTTTTGTTTTTGAATCTTTTTCACTCTTCATTTGCAAGTTGATTGAAGTGCAAGTTGCGAGACTCCTACGGGACGAGCGGTCAGGTGGAGACTCCTAATGGCGCAAAGCGGCAGGAGGCTCACCGCACGCCCCGTGGAAAGCGAGCATCTGGAGCGGAAATCAACCACTTCCAAAAGCATCGTTGGATACGAAAAAGAAGCCTTCACTTTTTTACGGAGCAACTTCATTGGTTTATAATAGTAGTAATTGATTGAAAAAGGAGTGTTCTTATTGGGACAACCTATTAGTGAACAAGCATTACGTACAATGGAACAAGAACTAAATGTAAAAGGCAAACAAATTAATCAGGTTATTGCTCTTTTAGAAGAAGGAAATACGGTCCCGTTCATCGCACGTTACCGAAAAGAATTAACGGGCGGTCTGGATGAAGTGCAGATCAAAGACATCATGGATCGTTGGACGTACTTGCAAAACTTAGCGACTCGAAAAGAAGAAATCATTCGTCTTATCGATGAACAAGGAAAACTTACTGAAGAATTAACAGCTTCTATTTCGAAAGCTCAAAAGCTGCAAGATTTAGAAGATATCTACCGTCCTTATAAACAAAAAAGAAGAACTAAGGCAACGGTAGCCAAAGAAAAAGGACTTGAGCCACTAGCACATTGGCTGTTGGAACAAAACAATGATGATCCACTAACAAAAGCTGCGGCATACATAAACGAAAAAAGAAGTGCTTTCAGCTGAAGATAGTCTAACAGGGGCAAAAGATATCATTGCTGAAATGCTGTCTGATGACGCGGATATGCGAAAATGGATCCGCGAAGATACATTTACTAAAGGCGAGATCAAAACAGATGGCAAGAATACCGAAAATGATGAGAAAAAAGTATTCGAAATGTATTACGAATACCAAGAACCGATCCGAAAAATCGTTCCACATCGTGTTTTGGCGGTTAACCGCGGCGAGAAAGAAAATATTTTGAGAGTAAGTATCGTAACTCCATCAGAATTAATTCTTTCTAAGATGGAGAGAAAAACGATCAAGCGTTCCAGCTCGCCAGCGGCAGCTTATATACGCGAAGCGATGGAAGACGCATATAAACGATTAATTTCTCCTTCTATTGAACGTGAAATCCGAACCGCTCTAACTGAGCAAGCGGAAGAACGCGCGATTCATATTTTTCTGAAAACGTAAGAAGCCTTTTATTGCAGGCTCCGTTGAAAGGGAAAGTTGTTCTTGGTGTCGACCCTGCATACCGAACAGGATGCAAGCTAGGTGTAGTGGATGAAACGGGAAAAGTCTTGCATATTCAAACCATTTATCCAACACCGCCGCGATCAGAGGTAGAAAAATCTGCTGTTGTTGTGAAAAAGTTGATCGATCAATACGACATTGAAATTGCTGCGATTGGAAATGGAACCGCATCACGCGAAACAGAACAGTTTATTGCTGAAACGTTAAAAGACCTCGAAAAATCAGTGGCCTATGTCATTGTAAACGAAGCGGGTGCGAGTGTTTATTCGGCCTCAAGTGTAGCGCGTGAAGAATTCCCTGACCTTCAAGTGGAAGAAAGAAGTGCTGTATCTATCGCACGAAGACTTCAAGATCCGTTAGCAGAACTTGTGAAAATCGACCCGAAGTCTATCGGAGTTGGCCAGTATCAGCACGATGTTTCCCAAAGAAGACTTGGGGAAGAAATTTCATTTGTGGTGGAGACTGCCGTTAACCAAGTAGGGGTTAACGTAAACACAGCTTCTTCTTCATTGCTTCAATATGTTTCGGGGTTGTCCAAAACAGTCGCACAGAACATTATCGTAAAACGAAATGAAGTCGGGAAATTCAAAAACAGAACAGAACTTAAGAAGATTCCGCGACTCGGTGCGAAAACGTATGAGCAATGTATCGGGTTTCTGCGAGTGGTTGATGGAAATCAGCCTCTTGATCAAACCGGCATTCACCCAGAAAGCTATCCAGCGACGAAAGCATTGTTAAAAGAACTCGGATTTACTCCTGCTGATATAGGTTCAGAAGCTCTGGCGGAAAAATTAAATAACATATCGCTTGATGCCACATCTGAAAAATTGGATATTGGTGTACCGACTTTAAAAGATATTATTGAGGGTCTTACTAAACCAGGAAGAGATCCGCGTGATGCTTTTTCAGGGCCAGTGCTTAAAACAGATGTTCTTAAAATGGAAGACCTATCTCAAGGGATGGAACTGCAAGGAACCGTTCGCAACGTCGTTGATTTCGGAGCATTTGTAGATATTGGTGTAAAACAAGATGGGCTTGTGCATATCTCGAAATTAACAAATCGTTTCATAAAGAACCCAATGGATGTTGTAAGTGTAGGACAAGTCGTAACCGTATGGGTAGATTCTGTAGATGTAGCTAAACAACGAATCGCCTTAACGATGATTGCTCCTAAATAAAACAACTACCGAAAAAACATCAACAAGATAAAGCACTTCTCCAGTAAATTACTCTTCACTGGAGGAGTGTTTTTTGTTATAAAAGAACCAGCACTGATTAAGTAAGCGGATTTGGTAACGATCTTTTTGATAATAAGCACGACGGAGCTGTCTTTTAAACCATGTTGGCATATAGAGAACCTCCTTGAACTTCCCAATCCGTTATTTGTGTATTAGTCTATGTATAGAAGCTTGTTGATGTGAACTTGAAATGTAAGGAGCTTGACCATGACTGACGTGGAATTACAAAAACTTACCGAGGAAATTTCTCTTCAGTTCTTCGATAAACCGTTTCGGCACAGAGCCAGATTTAATAAAAGGCTGCGAACAACAGGAGGACGATATCTTTTAAGATCTCATGACATAGAAATGAACCCGCATCTTTACGAGGCATTCGGCATGGACGAATTGATTGGGGTCATTAAACATGAGCTTGTGCACTACCATATGCATATTGAAGGTAAAGGGTATAAGCATGGTGATTACGATTTTAAGTATTGGCTAAATAAAGTAGGCGGCTCTCGCTTCTGTCAGTCCATACCTGAAAAAAGAAGAACAGAGAGTTATAAATATCACTATATCTGCGCAGACTGTATGCAGTCCTATAAAAGAAAGAGAAGAATTGACACGAAAAAGTATGTATGCGGAAAGTGCCGAGGAAAATTAAAACAGGTTTCTTTAAAATAGGGTGTTGACTTCGATTATAGGTATGTGGTAATTTAATAAAGTCGCTGTTAGACATACCTTTTACATAGCTTTCTTAACAAGGTAGCTAAAGCGATAACGGCTCAGAAAAAAACTTCGAAAACGGGTTGACATCTGACGCTGAAACAATTATGATATTAATTGTCCTTAAAAGACATTCCACAGTAGCTCAGTGGTAGAGCTATCGGCTGTTAACCGATCGGTCGTAGGTTCGAGTCCTACCTGTGGAGCCATACAGAGAAGTACCCAAGTGGCTCAAGGGGCTCCCCTGCTAAGGGAGTAGATCGCTAACGCGGTGCGAGGGTTCGAATCCCTTCTTCTCTGCCATCTGGCCCGTTGGTCAAGCGGTTAAGACACCGCCCTTTCACGGCGGTAACACGGGTTCGAATCCCGTACGGGTCACCATATACTTTCATAAAAGCAATACCTATAGATTGATGGACTCGTGGTGTAGTGGTTAACATGCCTGCCTGTCACGCAGGAGATCGCCGGTTCGACCCCGGTCGGGTCCGCCATTATTTCTAAGGTGTTGGGCTATAGCCAAGCGGTAAGGCATCGCACTTTGACTGCGACATGCGTTGGTTCGAATCCAGCTAGCCCAGCCATTTTTTATTTTTAAGATGAGTGTTTAAGATACAAACACTAAACCTTATTAACAGTAAGAGCCATTAGCTCAGTCGGTAGAGCATCTGACTTTTAATCAGAGGGTCGAAGGTTCGAGTCCTTCATGGCTCACCATTTTCAAATTAATATGCGGGTGTGGCGGAATTGGCAGACGCGCTAGACTTAGGATCTAGTGTCTTTGACGTGGGGGTTCGAGTCCCTTCACCCGCACCATATTAATTTTCTCAATAAGTTGCAGTGCTCATGCGCTGGCATCTAGCCGCGCGGTCGTGGCGGAATGGCAGACGCGCTAGCTTGAGGGGCTAGTGGGGGTATCCCCGTGGAGGTTCGAGTCCTCTCGACCGCACCAACTTTTACAAATAACATATAATGCATTGAATAGGCGCCCTTAGCTCAGCTGGATAGAGTGTTTGACTACGAATCAAAAGGTCGGGAGTTCGAATCTCTCAGGGCGCGCCATATTTCGGGAAGTGGCTCAGCTTGGTAGAGCACCTGGTTTGGGACCAGGGGGTCGCAGGTTCAAATCCTGTCTTCCCGACCATTCTTTATGCGGGTGTAGTTTAGTGGTAAAACAAGAGCCTTCCAAGCTCTGGTCGTGAGTTCGATTCTCATCACCCGCTCCAATTTTTTACGGGCCTATAGCTCAGCTGGTTAGAGCGCACGCCTGATAAGCGTGAGGTCGATGGTTCGAGTCCATTTAGGCCCACCATATGATCGTAAAAATGATCAAAAAAAGATTTTAAAAAAGAGCTTGACTTTATAACATTGATTCGGTAAGATGATAAAGCTGTCTCGAAAAAAGACAAGCCAAAAAGTTCTTTGAAAACTGAACAAAAGAAATAGGTAAGGAATTAAATTAATTCCGTCAGTTTTAAAAACGAGCAAGACAAACACTTTTATGGAGAGTTTGATCCTGGCTCAGGATGAACGCTGGCGGCGTGCCTAATACATGCAAGTCGAGCGAATGAAGAGGAGCTTGCTCCTCTGATTTAGCGGCGGACGGGTGAGTAACACGTGGGTAATCTGCCTGTAAGACGGGGATAACTCCGGGAAACCGGGGCTAATACCGGATAATAAGAAGAAACGCATGTTTCTTTTTTGAAAGTCGGTTTCGGCTGACACTTACAGATGAGCCCGCGGCGCATTAGCTAGTTGGTGAGGTAACGGCTCACCAAGGCGACGATGCGTAGCCGACCTGAGAGGGTGATCGGCCACACTGGGACTGAGACACGGCCCAGACTCCTACGGGAGGCAGCAGTAGGGAATCTTCGGCAATGGGCGAAAGCCTGACCGAGCAACGCCGCGTGAGCGATGAAGGCCTTCGGGTCGTAAAGCTCTGTTGTTAGAGAAGAACAAGTACGAGAGTAACTGCTCGTACCTTGACGGTACCTAACCAGAAAGCCACGGCTAACTACGTGCCAGCAGCCGCGGTAATACGTAGGTGGCAAGCGTTATCCGGAATTATTGGGCGTAAAGCGCGCGCAGGCGGTCTCTTAAGTCTGATGTGAAAGCCCACGGCTCAACCGTGGAGGGTCATTGGAAACTGGGAGACTTGAGTGCAGGAGAGAAAAGTGGAATTCCACGTGTAGCGGTGAAATGCGTAGAGATGTGGAGGAACACCAGTGGCGAAGGCGGCTTTTTGGCCTGTAACTGACGCTGAGGCGCGAAAGCGTGGGGAGCAAACAGGATTAGATACCCTGGTAGTCCACGCCGTAAACGATGAGTGCTAGGTGTTGGGGGTTCCACCCTCAGTGCTGAAGTTAACACATTAAGCACTCCGCCTGGGGAGTACGACCGCAAGGTTGAAACTCAAAGGAATTGACGGGGGCCCGCACAAGCAGTGGAGCATGTGGTTTAATTCGAAGCAACGCGAAGAACCTTACCAGGTCTTGACATCCTTTGACCACTCTAGAGATAGAGCTTTCCCCTTCGGGGGACAAAGTGACAGGTGGTGCATGGTTGTCGTCAGCTCGTGTCGTGAGATGTTGGGTTAAGTCCCGCAACGAGCGCAACCCTTGACCTTAGTTGCCAGCATTCAGTTGGGCACTCTAAGGTGACTGCCGGTGACAAACCGGAGGAAGGTGGGGATGACGTCAAATCATCATGCCCCTTATGACCTGGGCTACACACGTGCTACAATGGATGATACAAAGGGTTGCGAAGCCGCGAGGCCAAGCCAATCCCAAAAAGTCATTCTCAGTTCGGATTGTAGGCTGCAACTCGCCTACATGAAGCCGGAATTGCTAGTAATCGCGGATCAGCATGCCGCGGTGAATACGTTCCCGGGCCTTGTACACACCGCCCGTCACACCACGAGAGTTTGTAACACCCGAAGTCGGTGGGGTAACCCTTTGGGAGCCAGCCGCCGAAGGTGGGACAGATGATTGGGGTGAAGTCGTAACAAGGTAGCCGTATCGGAAGGTGCGGCTGGATCACCTCCTTTCTATGGAGATTATGAAACAGCTTCGACTGTTTCGTAAGTACACCTATTCTTCTTTTGTTCAGTTTTGAGAGAACTAACTCTCAACTAAATAACACTTTTTATGATTCATTCTGAAAAGGTTATTTTCTATGTTCTTTGAAAACTAGATATCGACATCCAAACAATATGCAAGGCAGATTTAACAATCTGCGCCAAGCAAGAATCTTTGATGTGTAAACATCATATAAGGTTAAGCTAGAAAGGGCGCACGGTGGATGCCTTGGCACTAGGAGCCGAAGAAGGACGGGACGAACACCGATATGCCTCGGGGAGCTGTAAGTAAGCATTGATCCGGGGATTTCCGAATGGGGGAACCCACCATCCGTAATGGGATGGTATCCATATCTGAATACATAGGGTATGAGAAGGCAGACCCGGGGAACTGAAACATCTAAGTACCCGGAGGAAGAGAAAGCAAATGCGATTTCCTGAGTAGCGGCGAGCGAAACGGAATCAGCCCAAACCAGAGGGCTTGCCCTCTGGGGTTGTAGGACACTCTACATGGAGTTACAAAGGAACGAAGTAGGTGAAGCGGTCTGGAAAGGCCAGCCAAAGAAGGTAACAGCCCTGTAGCTGAAACTTCGTTCTCTCCTGAGTGGATCCTGAGTACGGCGGGACACGTGAAACCCCGTCGGAATCCGGGAGGACCATCTCCCAAGGCTAAATACTCCCTAGTGACCGATAGTGAACCAGTACCGTGAGGGAAAGGTGAAAAGCACCCCGGAAGGGGAGTGAAATAGATCCTGAAACCGTGTGCCTACAAGTAGTCGGAGCCCATTAACGGGTGACGGCGTGCCTTTTGTAGAATGAACCGGCGAGTTACGATCCCGTGCAAGGTTAAGTTGATAAGACGGAGCCGCAGCGAAAGCGAGTCTGAATAGGGCGACATAGTACGTGGTCGTAGACCCGAAACCGTGTGATCTACCCATGTCCAGGGTGAAGTTCAGGTAACACTGAATGGAGGCTCGAACCCACGCACGTTGAAAAGTGCGGGGATGAGGTGTGGGTAGGGGTGAAATGCCAATCGAACACGGAGATA
>NZ_CP169271.1:0-50000 GCF_055814265.1 Fictibacillus sp. EA-CB0309 | reverse complement strand
AAGATGGCCCCATCCATCTTCTTTTTCGTATATTCTTCAACTAAAATCAGCAAAAATGAACCAAATACCAGTCCGGCAGTTGATTCTAGCTGTGCCAGATGAGGCGTTAAGCGATGCTCCACAAACAATTACGAGGTAATCCTGATCTTATCCACGGTAATGTAAAATATATTCACGTATAAGACCGATAATTTCACGGATAAAAAATTTTAAACAACTTTCGACACCATCCATCAGCCATTATACCTTAAATTCTCTCACTACAAGCAAATCCCCACACCGTATTTCCAACAAGTTTTATGCTAAACTAGGAGTTAAAAACAATGGGGAGGCCATATATAATGAAAAACGTTCATTTTGATACTTCCAGTGTACATGCTAGTGGTCATAACGGTGTAAAGTCGGTAAGTAAGATCAATCCGATCTACCAGACATCGGCTTTTTCTTTTAAAGATTTAGATGATTTAGAGGATTATTTTAGAGGAAAGAACGACTATTTATATACGAGAATGAACAATCCCAATCAGAACGATTTTGCGAATGGCGTGGCTCAGCTCGAACAGGCTCCTGCGGGTGTAGTCACTTCATCTGGTATGTCAGCCATTTTAGTTGGTATCTTGTCTGTTGCTCAAAACGGTGATCATATCATAGCATGTGATGACCTTTATGGAGGAACCTATCAGCTTCTTTCCGATGACCTGAAAAGCTTTGGAATCGAGACAACATTTGTTTCCTTTAAAGACGCCGCTGAAATTGAAAAAAACATCCGGTCAAACACAAAACTGCTCTATTCAGAATCCATAACCAATCCATTGCTTCGTGTAGAAGATCTTGAAGCACTTGTTGCAATTGCAAAAAAACATAATCTTACATCGATGATTGACAATACTTTTGCAACGCCTTATGTTTTACAGCCATTCACGAAGGGTGTCGATCTTGTTGTTCACAGTGCAACCAAATATCTGAACGGGCATAGTGATGTTACGGCTGGAGTTGTTGTGGGCAGGGAAGATCTCGTTGCAAAAGCACAAGCGAAAATGATTCATCTTGGATGCAACCTAGGGCCGTTTGATGCTTGGCTGGCTTCAAGAGGATTAAAGACGTTAAGCGTGCGTATGGAGCGTCATATCTCTAACGCAACCGAATTAGCGCGTCAGCTAAAAGAAACAGCTGGAATTAAGCAAGTATACTATCCTGAGTACGTGAGTGAGACCGGAAATTCATCCATTGTTACAATCGAACTCGATGAACAAAGTGATGTGCATACGTTCTTCAAATCTTTGGACTGGGTCCATATCGTTCCAACCTTAGCTGGTGTTGAAACAACCGTATCCTATCCATTAGGAACGTCTCACCGTTCGTTACCAAGAGAGACATGTGAAAAGTTAGGAATTAATAAAAATGTGATCCGCATTTCAGTTGGTATTGAAAATGTTGATGATATTTGTGCGGTCTTTAAAGAAGCTGCCAATAAAGCCGTAGTAGTTTAGTGCATTAGGGCTTTAAATTGTAATAAAAACGAATTGTCTCTCTTTGTCGAATTGTGATATGATATCCGAGTGAAAGCGCTTCATCATACACATCAAGGGAGGCATAAAAATGAAGCCGAAACAAGAATTACATCGTGGGCTCGAGGAAAGACATATTACACTTATGTCACTCGGAGCTGCTATTGGGGTTGGCTTATTTTTAGGGTCAGCTTCAGCGATTGAAATGGCGGGGCCAGCAATCTTACTTGCTTATGCATTAGGTGGAGCCGTAATGTTTATCATTATGCGAGCACTAGGAGAGATGGCGATTCATCAACCTGTTGCCGGATCTTTTAGCCGATATGCAAAAAACTATATTGGACCACTTGCTGGTTATTTAACCGGCTGGAATTATTGGTTCTTATGGATCGTAACATGTATGGCGGAAATTACAGCCGTAGGTATTTATATGAAGATGTGGTATCCAGATGTACCCGTTTGGATCTGGGCCCTATCTGCACTGGTCATTATGGCGAGCATTAACTTATTAGCTATCAAAGCGTATGGAGAATTTGAATTTTGGTTTGCTTTAATCAAGATCGTTGCCATCGTATTGATGATTGTTACAGGTTTAGGCATGATTTTATTTGGTTTTGGTAACGGTGGCGTTGCGACAGGAATCAGTAACCTTTGGGAAAATGGCGGATTTGCTCCAAACGGTATACAGGGAATCCTTATGTCCATGCAGATGGTTATGTTTGCATTCTTAGGAATTGAGATGATCGGTGTAACGGCAGGAGAGGTAAAGAATCCTGAAAAATCTCTAGCTAGGGCTGTTAACTCTGTTTTCTGGCGTATCCTGATCTTTTACGTAGGAGCATTGTTTGTTATCATGTCTATCTATCCGTGGGATCAAATCGGAACGCAAGGAAGTCCGTTTGTTCTTACATTTGAAAAAATCGGTATCGGACAAGCTGCTGGTATCATTAACTTTGTTGTTTTAACAGCTGCATTATCAAGCTGTAACAGTGGGATATTCAGTACAGGACGTATGCTGTTTAACCTGGCTGAACAAAAACAAGCACCAGCAGGTCTTCATAAAGTTAGTAAAACAGGTGTACCGTCTGTAGCTGTTCTAGTTTCTGCTGCAGCACTTTTAATTGGAGTAGTTCTGAACTACTTAGTTCCTGAAAAAGTATTCGTTTGGGTAACAAGTATTTCAACATTCGGAGCGATCTGGACATGGTCCATTATCCTTGTGTCGCAACTTAAGTTCCGTAAAAGCTTAAGTGAAGAAGAAAAGAAAACGTTGAAATTTAAAGTGCCGTTCTTTCCATATGGATCATACATCGCACTAGCCATTCTTATTTTCGTAGTGGGGATCATGGCATACTTCCCAGATACGCGAATCGCTTTGATTGTTGGGCCGTTCTGGTTAATATTACTAACGGTTATCTATTATGCAAAAGGGTTTAACAAACGCCCGGAAAACAACAATTAAGCGACTTAAACAGCAGGCACTGGAAAAAAATAAAATTTCCGGTGCCTAATATTTTTAAAACACTTGCATCATACTAATAAACGTGATATATTAATAAATGTCCGAAACAGTTGTTATCTAAAACCAAAAAACAACATTTTATAACGTCGCGGGGTGGAGCAGTCTGGTAGCTCGTCGGGCTCATAACCCGAAGGTCGCAGGTTCAAATCCTGTCCCCGCAACCAATTTTTATTTCATGTACTTTTAACTACATCAATTACATACAAGCTGGACCCGTGGTGTAGTGGTTAACATGCCTGCCTGTCACGCAGGAGATCGCCGGTTCGACCCCGGTCGGGTCCGCCACTTTTAAAAAACGAAACAAGGTTTCGTGTTTTTTTATGTCTAAAAGTAAGTTAAACTAAAAATATACTACTGTCACCTTAGGAGTTTTATTATGATCCTAAGGCTTTTTTATAATTTGATTTGGCTAATATCTTTAAAGATGCTGTTTTTGATTGTTTTTAATTTTCATCATTGACAAGTTGATTGAAGTGAAAGGTGAGAGACTCCTGCGGGACAGGCGGGCAGGTGAGACACTTAAAAGTAAAACGTACGAATGTGGCTCACCGTCTGCCCTGCGGAAAGCGAGCACCTGTAACGGAAATCAACCACTTCCAAGAACAACAAAGGTTAAACCAGAGAGGGGCATATCCATGATTAAAGATGAATTTGACTGGATTAAAAGCATCACACCTCAGCACTGCTTTCAAACAGAGTTAGTGGCAGGCATTGGTGATGACGCCGCTCTTTGGTCTGTGAACAAAAAAATGGATCAAGTGGTTTGTGTCGATACGATGGTGGAAGGCGTTCATTTTACGAGAGATACATTATCACCTTATCAGGCAGGTTTCAAAGCACTTGCCGTGAACGTAAGTGATATTGCGGCGATGGGCGGTATTCCTCAGTTCTATTTAGTTTCAATTGCTATTTCTCCAGACTGGAAGGAAGAAGAGCTGCAAGAGATCTATAAAGGAATGGCAGAACTAGCGAAGACGTTCAATATGGATCTCATTGGTGGAGACACGGTTTCTACAAAAGGACCTTTAGTATTAACAGTGACGGTTATTGGAAAAGTAGAAAAAGGAAGACATCTTTTACGAAGCAATGCAAAGCCGGGTGACTCCGTATTTTTAACAGGCACAACCGGAGAATCTGCGGCTGGGCTCCACTTATTACTCGAGAAAACAAGGCATTCTGCTTTTACAGATAACGAAAAGAAGTGGATTCAACAGCATCAAATGCCTCTTCCTCATATTCAGCAAGGGAGAATTCTCGCTAAGAGCGGTTTTCGAATCTCCTTGAATGATGTTAGTGATGGAATTGCGAGTGAACTAAACGAGATTGCTGAAGCGAGTAACGTCTCCATTCATATCCAAAAAGACAAGATTCCAGTAGGTACAACTCTAGCTGAATTAAGAGAGAGCGAAAGGCTTAACCATCAGTTATTTGGCGGAGAAGATTATGTGCTCGTTGGATCTGCATCAGAAGAAGACTTTGCTAAACTAGCGGCTGCGTTCCAACAACATTCCCTTCCTTTATATGAAATTGGGAAAGTTGGAGAAGCTGGTAAGACAGCAGTTTATCTGCATAAAAAGAATGAGGAGACAGAACTTCTCACGAAAAAAGGTTTTAATCATTTTAGGGAAAGGTAAGGAGAAGTCATGCGTACATATCATTACAAAACGAAGTCAGCGGAAGAAACGATGTCTTTTGCGGAAAAACTGGGCTCTATTCTTAAAAAAGGAGATGTGCTTACTTTGGCTGGAGATCTTGGAGCTGGGAAGACGACTTTTACAAAAGGCCTCGCAAAAGGACTCGGAATTACGCGCACAGTGAATTCTCCTACTTTTACCATCATTAAAGAATACAACGGTCGATTGCCGCTTTATCATATGGACGTGTACCGTTTAGAAGACTCTGATGAAGATCTAGGCTTTGAAGAGTATTTTTCAGGTGACGGGGTCTGTGTGGTAGAATGGGCAGTCTTTATAGAAGAATATTTGCCAGAGGAAAGACTGGAGCTGGTTATCTCGCATAAAGGCGATGATGAGCGCGAGATACAAGTAACACCTCTAGGGAACAGATACGAAGAACGCGTTAAGGAGATTATGTAATGAAAGTACTTGCAATAGATACATCCAATCTTGTGATGGGGATCTCTGTATTGGATGAAGGAAAAGTGCTCGGTGAGTATATTACAAACTTAAAAAGAATCATTCAATACGAGTGATGCCTGCGATTGAAGAAGTGCTTAAAGAAACTGGGGTAAAACCTGCTGAGCTGGATCGAATTGTGGTTGCCAAAGGCCCAGGTTCCTACACAGGTGTCCGCATCGGAGTAACAATCGCAAAGACACTCGCTTGGACGCTGAAAAAAGATCTTGTCGGAATCTCGAGTCTCGAAGTACTTGCTCAAAGCGGAAAATATTTTGACGGGTTTGTGGTGCCCCTATTTGATGCGCGCCGTACTCAATTATTTACAGGGCTTTACGGACAAGATGATTCAGGAGAGTTTCAAAATCTTTGGGAAGACCGAATCATTTTATTAAGTGAATGGTTGGAGAAGCTGCAAACATTGGATAAGAGAATTTTATTTGTAGGAAACGATCTTCCGTTGCACCAGGATACGATAAAAGAAGTGTTAGGGGATCAAGCGGTAATTGGGACTTTATCGGATCACAATCCGCGGCCGAGTGAACTAGGCCGTATCGGAATGTTGAGAGAACCGGATGATATCCATTCGTTTACTCCAAGCTATCTTCAGTTGGCAGAAGCAGAAGTGAACTGGCTGAAGTCACAGGGGAAGTAGGGATAACTGATGGGAGAGGCTTATACATTTAGATTGGCAAAAGTAAGCGATATAGATGATATCCTTGGTATTGAGCAAGCGTCTTTTGCCGTACCATGGTCCAGAGAAGCTTTTTACAGAGAAATTGTTGAGAACCAATTCGCGTATTACCTCGTGATTGAAGACTCCTTTCAGCCGATCGGTTATTGCGGAATCTGGCTCGTTATGGACGAAGCACATGTCACGAATATAGCGATTCTGCCTTCGTACAGAGGGAGAAAGCTTGGCGAAATGCTCATGAAAGAAGCCATTAAACTTGCCAAAACACAAGGGGCTGTAACGATGACGCTAGAAGCACGCGTAAGTAATCATGTTGCGCAGAATTTATATAAAAAGCTAGGATTTGAAGCAGGCGGTATCAGGAAAAACTATTACAGCGATAATGGTGAAGATGCTTTAGTAATGTGGGTGGAATTATGATAAAGAATGAGATGATATTAGCGATAGAAACAAGCTGTGACGAAACAGCGGTAGCCATTTTGAAGAACGGCACAGAGCTCTTAGCAAACGTTGTCGCGTCTCAGATCGAGAGTCATAAACGGTTCGGCGGTGTTGTTCCTGAGGTGGCGTCACGCCATCATGTAGAACAAATTACGATCGTGATTGAAGAAGCGTTAAATCAGGCAAAACTTGAGCCTTCTGATTTAACTGCCGTCGCTGTAACAGAAGGACCTGGGCTTGTCGGCGCACTGTTGATTGGTGTTAATGCTGCTAAAGCATTTGCCTTTGCACACGGCCTGCCGCTCGTTCCTGTACATCATATTGCAGGACACATCTATGCAAACCGACTTGTAAAAGAGATGACTTTTCCATTGTTGTCCCTAATCGTTTCTGGGGGACATACCGAGCTTGTTTTAATGGAGAAGCACGGAACGTTTAAAGTGATCGGTGAAACAAGGGACGATGCCGCAGGGGAAGCGTATGACAAAGTGGCGCGAACGTTGAACATGCCGTACCCAGGCGGTCCTCATATCGATAAGCTCGCGCAAGAGGGAGAACCGAATATTGACCTGCCTAGAGCATGGCTAGAACCGGACTCACTTGATTTTAGCTTTAGCGGGTTGAAGTCTGCGGTGATCAACACCGTTCACAATGCAACGCAGCGTGGTGAAGTAATTAAACCTGAAGACTTAGCAGCAAGCTTTCAAGCAAGTGTTGTGGATGTACTTGTGGAAAAGACGTACCGTGCTGCCGAGCAATATAACGTGAAGCAAGTTTTGCTAGCTGGAGGAGTAGCAGCGAACAAAGGGCTTCGTCAAACGTTAGAGAAGCGGTTTGAAGGAACACATTACGACTTAGTGATTCCGCCATTGCACTTATGCACAGATAATGCGGCTATGATTGCAGCTGCGGGCAGTGTTGCTTATCAGAAGGGTACGCGAGGAGATATGGCATTAAACGGTGTGCCAGGTCTAAATTTAGAAGCGCAATAAAGTGGTGGGCTCTTTTCCTAATGGGGAAAGAGCTTTTTTATTTGTCGACCGAAGTAGACGAGATTCGACACAAAACTCCTTCTTTTTTGTGGAAAAGTTATACACAGGTTTGTGGATAATGTGGACAGAGGTTTTGAAACATTTGAAATAAAGGGTTTGTGTTATACACAATTCACACAATGTATACACATGTTCGTGTGGATAAAGTGGATAAGTCGCATTTTAACTAAAAATCCACAAGTCGATCTGTGGATAAACAAAAAAGCTGACACGCCTCACAATTCTGTAAGGATGCCAGCTTATACATTAAGCATTCTGCAATTCTTCCCATTCTTCCATTAAGGTTTCCATTTCTTCGTTCAACGTATCCAGCTGCGATTGGAACTCTTGTGTTTTCTCGTAGTCTTGGAACACTTCAGGCTTACAAAGCTCGCCTTCAGCATAGGAAATCTTGCTTTCGAGTCCTTCTAATAGACCTTCAATTTCTTCAATGCGGCGCTGGCGTTTACGGTCTTGTTTTTTCGCTTCTTTATCAATTGAGTTTTTGGCCGAATTCGCTTGTCCTGATGAAGGCGTACTAACAGGATTTTCTGCTTTCTGTCGCTCTGCGATTTCTTCCCGGGCTTTCATCTCGTTCTTTTTCTCCGTGTAATAATCGTAGTCACCCAAATATTCGGTTATACCGGTTGGTGCGAGTTCAACGACCTTCGTTGCGATCCGGTTTATAAAATAACGGTCATGAGACACGAAGAGGATGGTACCTGGATAAGAGATCAGTGCTTGTTCGAGTATTTCTTTGCTATCCAAATCCAAATGGTTCGTTGGCTCGTCGAGAAGAAGGAGGTTCCCTTTTTCCATCATGAGCTTTGCGAGTGCAAGCCGTGCTTTCTGACCACCGCTTAACTCCGTCACAAGCTTCAGCACATCGTCACCGCTAAACAGGAACTGTCCGAGTATGGAACGGATCTCTTTTTCCGTTTTTTCCGGATAGTCATCCCACAGCTCGTTTAGTAGTGTTTTGCGTGAATGAAGATCCGCCTGTTCTTGATCATAGTGAGAGATCTTCAACCCGCTACCATAGCGTATATCGCCCGATATGAGCGACAATTTTTTTCGAATGACTTTGAGTAGAGTCGATTTGCCGATTCCGTTCGGTCCGACAATCGCGACACTATCCTGGCGGTTAACCGCTAATTCCACATTTTTAAATAACGGTGAGCCATCTTCATAGCCCGTACTCACATTCTCAAGCTTCAGCACGTCGTTACCGCTTTGTCTTTCAATATCAAACGCGAAGGAAGCAGACTTTTCTGCACCAGCAGGACGTTCTTTCAGCTCCATCTTCTCAAGCTGCTTACGACGGCTCTGTGCCCGTTTTGTGGTAGAGGCACGCACGATGTTACGCTGAATAAAATCTTCTAACTTTGCCACTTGATCTTGCTGCTTCTCAAACTCTTTCATCTCTTGAGCGTATCGCTCTGCTTTTTGCTCGAGATAGCTAGAATAGTTTCCTGTAAAGCGGAATGATCGTTTTCTCGAAACTTCATATACGGTCGTTACAATCTTATCGAGGAAATAACGGTCATGGGACACAATCAAGATTCCCCCAGGATAACTCTGCAAATATTGCTCAAGCCACGTTAGTGTTTTGATGTCCAAGTGGTTCGTCGGCTCATCGAGAATAAGTAGATCCGGTTTGGTTAATAAAAGTTTTGCCAGTGCGAGACGTGTTTTTGGCCACCGCTCAGTGTATTAATCTTTGTGTCTCGATCAAAATCGGCAAATTGAAAGCCGTGCAGCACGGTGCGAATCTCCGCTTCATATTGATAGCCGCCTTCATCTTTAAACGTGACTTGCAGTGCGTCGTAGTCTTTGAGGAGGCGTTCGTATTCGGCTTCATTTCCGATGACTTCAGGATCGCCCATACGCGCTTCCATCTCACGCAGTTTCTTTTCTTTTTTACGAAGGTCTTCAAACACAGAGAGCATCTCGTTCCAGATTGATTCATCAGAATCCAGCCCCGCATCTTGTGCAAGATATCCGGTCTTAACGTCTTTTGGAATCATGATATGACCAGAATCATAAGAATACTCACCGGTAATCACACGAAGCAGCGTAGACTTACCAGCACCGTTTCTTCCAACTAAAGCAATGCGCTCACCTGTTTGAACTTCTAGTTTTATATTCGATAAAATAACGTCCGCGCCAAATGATTTGGTGACGTCTTGAACTTGTAAAATAATCATTGTGAATTCACCTCTATGGAAAACGGGTGGTTTATTATAAAAGATTGTTGTGCTTGCATCATTGATAAATTGATTAGAGCGCAAGGTGCGAGACTCCTGCGGGACGAGTGGGACAGGTGAGACTCTTAATAGCGCAAAGCGCTAAGAGGCTCACCGCCCGCCCCGCGGAAAGGGAGCAACCTGGAGCGGAAATCAATTACTTTCAAGTACAACCATGATTACGCAAACAGCCTTTTTAAAATATATAACCCTGTCTACTTAGTAGTTTAGCGTAGTTTGGAGATTCGCGCCAACAAAGGGAATGTTCAACATTTTGCAATAATTACAAGTAAAATCATAACGACAATAAAAGCGGTTTCGTGTATATTCATCATGAGGAGGGGTTTTATGACTGAGTTTACCCATTTTAACGAAGAAGGCCGTGCTCGAATGGTCGATATTTCGGAAAAAGAAACATCTCACCGAACAGCGGTAGCGGTAAGCGGGGTAACCGTTTCTGAAGAAGTCTTCCTTAAGATTAAAGAAAACGGATTTAAAAAAGGGGACGTTCTAGCTGTAGCGCAGGTTGCTGGAATCATGGCTGCCAAAAGACCTCTGACTGGATTCCGATGTGTCACCCACTATCACTTACAGGTGTAGATCTATCCTTTCAATGGGATGAATTGGCCGACCATAACTATAAATTAAATATACAAGCTGAAGTGAAGACAAAAGGAAGCACTGGCGTTGAGATGGAAGCTTTAACAGCCGCTTCTGCTACAGCTCTTACCGTCTATGACATGTGTAAAGCGGCAGATAAGGGAATGGTCATCGGTCCTACATACCTTGTGTCCAAAACAGGAGGAAAGAATGGCGACTTTCTACGTTCCTCAAGCCCTGACAAAGTATGATACAATAGGAAAAGATAAGCTTTCTACACATGGAGGGCTCCATATATGAACCAAGAACAGTTAAAAATACCACATGCAACAGCGAAACGGCTGCCCTTGTATTATCGTTTTTTGAAAAACTTATCATCTTCCGGTAAACAAAGGGTGTCTTCAGCTGAATTAAGTGAAGCGGTTAAAGTAGATTCTGCAACGATCCGCAGAGATTTTTCCTACTTTGGCGCATTAGGTAAAAAGGGTTATGGCTACAATGTTAATTATCTGCTGTCGTTTTTTGCGAAAACGTTGAACCAAGACGAAACAACAACAGTGGCATTAATCGGAGTAGGTAACTTAGGTACTGCCTTTTTGCACTACAATTTCACCAAAAATAACAATACAAAAATAGAAGTCGCATTTGATGTAGATTCAGCTAAAATCGGCACAGAGATCGCAGGAGTTCCAATCTATCACACGGAAGATATCGAACAAGAACTGCAAAAGCGGGGCATAGATGTTGCGATTCTCACCGTACCCGTAGGAGCGGCTCAGCCGATTGCGAATCAGCTCGAGCGCGGTGGTGTAACCGGGATACTGAACTTTACACCAGCTCGATTAACCGTTTCACCGAAAATTCGTGTGCATCATATTGATTTAGCCGTCGAATTGCAATCGCTTGTTTATTTTATGAAAAACTATTCTTAGACCAAGGAGGAAATCGTTATGTTAGGACCAGGAAGTATCGCAGTAATCGGACTTGCAGCGCTCGTTATGTTTGGGCTAAAAAAGCTGCCTGAGCTAGGAAAAGCTGCAGGTAAAACGCTTCGCGAGTTCAAGAATGCTACAAAAGGCATGATGGACGAAGAAGATGACAACAAAAAGGAAAGCGAACAACTGAAGAAGTAAGGATGTTTTTCTATGACCTCTGAAAAAATATGTCGCTATACGGTCACATTGGCGAGTTAAGAAAGCGTATCATGTGGGCGATTCTAGCTTTCTTGGTATTTTTGATCGCCGGATTCTTTTTAGCCAAGCCCGTGATCGTGTATCTGCAAAGTGACCCAATTGCAAAGAACATTCAGATGAACGCTTTTCATCTAACCGATCCACTGAATGTGTACATGACGTTTGCCTTCTTCATCGGCCTCGTCCTATCCGCACCAGTGGTGTTGTACCAGCTTTGGGCATTCATCAGCCCTGGGCTTTATGAGAACGAAAGAAAAGTAACGCTCATGTACATCCCAATTGCGTTTGTGCTCTTCTTAACGGGACTCGCATTTTCGTACTTTATTCTTTTTCCGTTCGTCGTAAGCTTTATGGGAAATGTCGCTACTGCCTTAAGTGTTGAAGGAGAATACGGAATTCAGGAATACTTCTCATTCCTTTTCAATATCACACTGCCATTCGGACTTTTGTTTCAATTCCCGGTATTAATCATGTTTTTAACAAGGCTCGGAATCGTAACACCTGATTTTTTAAAGAGCATCCGAAAGGTAGCATACTTCGGGATTTTAGTAGTCGCTGGTTTGATCACACCGCCAGAGCTGCTATCTCACCTGATGGTTACGTTCCCGCTCATACTCTTATATGAAATTAGTATCATAATATCTAGAGCTGCTTATAAAAAGAGAATGAAAGCGGAAGTTGAAGCTCTCGTGAAGGAACGAGAAGCAGAGGCAGAAGCCGCTTATCATGATTAAAAAGAGGATGACTCCACGTGAGGAATCCTCTTTTTTGTGTGGTTGGAGTATGGGGTGAGAGTGGGAGTGGACAGTAAAAATGGGGAAGTGGACAGTAATTGTGTAAAAGTGGACAGTATTTCATCGAAAGTGGACAGTATTTTTGTAAAAGTCGACAGTATGGCTTACTAGGAGGTTTTTGCAGGCTACCCAGGTGCTTCCGAAGCACCAAAACTGCCTTAGTTTTGGTGCTAGTGACGATAATCTGTCGGATTCGAAGATTAATCTGTCCGATTGGCCGCATAATCTGTCCAATCTCCAACATAATCTGTCCATTTCAGCGAACAATCTGTCCAATTTAAAAATTCGCCACCCGCTACCTCCACAAAAACACCAAAGCAAACAAAAAAACTGCCTCCATCAAGGGGCAGTTTTCACTATTATTTCTTTCGTTTTCTCTTTAAGTGGTTGTTTAACGCAAAATAGCGGATGGCATTGGCGTAATCAAAGGTTGCTACGACCATTGTAATGATCGTCCAGAAGCTCGTCATGCCGTATTCACTTGCATAATGAACAGCAAGATACGTAAAGACAAGTCCGATCCCTAAATATAAAAATGCCATAAACAGTGGTGATGTCTTCATAATAGTCCTCCAATAATCAATTGCGCTGTTTCTAGCTGCTTTTCCATCTTCTGAATCTCATCAGCAAAGAATACTTGAACGATCAGAACGAGTGTATTCATGGCAACGTGTGCCGCGATCGGAACAATGAGGCGCTTCGTGCGAACATAAAGGTACGCGAACGTGAAGCCCATTGCCGTATAGATTAATAAGTGTGTAAAGTCCGCATGAACAGCAGCGAAGATTAGAGAACTGATCAAAGCAGAAATAAAGAAATTAAAGCGTTTATGAAGAGAGCCGAAAATGATCTTTCGGAAGATGATCTCTTCTAGTATTGGCCCAACGATGGCCGTTACAATCATAAAGTATTTTACGTTTTTCACGATTTCAACAAGATTCTTCGTATTTTCAGATCCAGGCTGTATGCCGAAAAGATTCATTTCGATCATGCTGGCGATAATTTGAGCCGCATACGCCATAAAATTCCGATGATCGACCATAGGACAGCAGACCCTCTCGATACTCGCTCAGAGTCCCTGTGCCTGCTTTTCATTTCAGGAATCAGCATGTAAAGGATGATAATGAGAGCGGCGATGAAACTGATCGTTCCCCACATTCCAAATAGTTGTTTTTCAGGAACACCCAGTTCGTTTAATAGAGGAACTCCTATGTAACCCGAGAATTGCATAGCGATATATATGAAGATGATCCACCAATATTTTTTCTTCAAATGACCTTCTCCTTTACGTACAGCCCTAAAAATAATTACATCTAATACCTCTTTATATGCTTACCCATTTTAACATAGAATAGGCAGGGCTCGCGAGGATATCGAATTTGAGAAGAATTTAGATTTAAATTTAGATTTCCCGCTTGCAAAATTTTTTAGTTTTATTTATTATTAGAAATGGAGTTAGCACTCACTAACTAAGAGTGCTAATAAGAAATTCTTTTAACTATTTAAGGAGGGTGTTTCACTTGTTAAAGCCATTAGGTGACCGTATTATTATTGAGCTTGTAGAAGGTGAAGAAAAAACTGCAAGCGGCATTGTATTGCCAGATTCAGCAAAAGAAAAGCCTCAAGAAGGAAAAGTTGTTGCTGTAGGTACGGGCCGTGTGACGGATAACGGCGAGCGTATCTCTCTAGAAGTTTCTGAAGGAAACACGATTATTTTCTCAAAATACGCTGGTACAGAAGTAAAGTACCAAGGTAAAGAATACTTGATTCTTCGTGAGTCTGACGTATTAGCGATCGTAGGCTAATCGTTAGGTAACTTGGAAGCTTCAATGATTTGAAGCTACATAAATAAAGCATATGTAAGTCACTAACTTTTAAAATTAATGGGAGGGTTTTTACATGGCTAAAGATATTAAATTTAGTGAAGACGCACGCCGCTCAATGCTTCGTGGTGTTGATGCATTAGCGAACGCTGTAAAAGTAACACTTGGACCAAAAGGACGCAACGTTGTGCTTGAGAAGAAATTCGGTTCTCCTCTAATCACGAACGATGGTGTTACAATTGCAAAAGAAATCGAGCTTGAAGATGCATTCGAAAACATGGGTGCTAAGCTTGTAGCTGAAGTTGCGAGCAAAACGAACGACGTAGCAGGAGACGGAACAACAACTGCGACAGTTCTTGCTCAAGCGATGATTCGTGAAGGATTAAAGAACGTAACAAGCGGAGCAAACCCAATGGTACTTCGTAAAGGGATCGAAAAAGCGACAGCAGCTGCTGTTCAAGAACTAAAAGCGATCTCTAAACCAATCGAAGGCAAAGAGTCTATCGCACAAGTTGCGGCAATCTCTGCAGCTGACGAAGAAGTAGGACAATTGATTGCTGAAGCGATGGAGCGCGTTGGAAACGACGGCGTTATCACGATCGAAGAATCAAAAGGATTCACTACAGAGCTTGAAGTGGTTGAAGGTATGCAGTTTGACCGCGGATATGCATCTCCATACATGGTAACAAACTCTGACAAGATGGAAGCAGAGCTTGAGAACCCGTACATCCTTATCACAGATAAGAAGATTACGAACATCCAAGAAATCCTTCCAGTACTTGAGCAAGTGGTACAGCAAGGGAAATCTCTATTGTTGATTGCTGAAGATGTTGAAGGTGAAGCACTTGCTACATTAGTAGTTAACAAGCTTCGCGGAACATTCAATGCAGTAGCTGTAAAAGCTCCTGGATTCGGTGACCGTCGTAAAGCAATGCTAGAAGACATCGCAGTATTAACTGGCGGTGAAGTGATCACAGAAGAGCTAGGTCTTGACCTGAAGACTGCGAACATCACGCAGCTTGGTACAGCTTCTAAAGTTGTGGTTACAAAAGAAAACACAACAATCGTTGAAGGTGCAGGAGATTCTTCTAAGATTGCAGCTCGTGTTAACCAAATCAAAGCACAACTCGAAGAAACAACTTCTGAGTTTGATAAAGAAAAACTACAAGAGCGCTTAGCAAAATTAGCTGGTGGAGTTGCGGTAATCAAAGTTGGTGCAGCAACAGAAACTGAGCTGAAAGAGCGCAAACTTCGTATCGAAGACGCACTAAACTCTACGCGTGCAGCAGTTGAAGAGGGTATCGTATCCGGTGGTGGTACAGCTCTAGTTAACGTGCTAAAAGCAATCTCTCAAGTAGAAGCGACTGGCGACGAGCTAACAGGTGTGAAACTAGTACTTCGTGCACTAGAAGAGCCAGTTCGTCAAATCGCACACAACGCAGGCCTTGAAGGATCTGTAGTGGTTGAGCGCTTGAAGAACGAAGAAATCGGAATCGGATTTAACGCAGCAACTGGCGAGTGGGTAAACATGTTTGAATCAGGAATCGTTGACCCAACTAAAGTTACACGTTCAGCTCTACAAAACGCAGCATCCGTATCTGCAATGTTCTTAACAACAGAAGCAGTAATCGCGGATAAGCCAGAAGAAAACACTGGCGGCGGAATGCCTGACATGTCCGGAATGGGTATGGGTGGAATGGGCGGCATGATGTAATAAAGCTAAAGCCCTTGGTACGGTTTGATTGAATAACCATACCAAAAGTTTTAACTAGATTTTTAAAGCCTCTCTTAAACTTATGAGTTTAAGAGAGGCTTTTTTGTGATTAGGTTTATATATAGCTAATAAACAATATTGAAAAATTAATCGTATATTACATCTTTGCCTTGTTCACGTAATTTTTTCAATGATGTAAGCATATGATTTATTTGCTCATCCGAATGTCTTTCCCAGGAACCTAACTCTGCAATTATTTTCAAGGGAGATTTAGATCTATACGAACGAGTTGGGTTTCCAGGAATTTTTTATCGGTCAAGTTCGGGTCATTTTCATAATCACCTAAAGGTTCTACAAGGTAAATTCTCTCTTTTGATGTTGAAGTTGCTAATTCAGCACCCCATTTAGCCGCATCTAATGTTGCAGTGAAATAGATATAGTTCGATTTTTTGTCTTGGTAATTTGATAAGTATTGCGGTTTTAAAAGATCTCCAATTTTGAGTTCTGCTTTAGTGCCATGAAAGAAAGGACCCTTATCTAAGACATCTTTTTTGTCTTTCATACCGATACACCTCTTATTATTTTTAGACTTGTATGTAACAGTTTAGGGCAGGAACGTTGGAAAGTGTAGTCTATAAATATCTTATTATTAGTAGTATAATGAAAGTAGAGAGAATGTATTCGACTATTATTTGCGTTTAAATTAGCATTTTTTAAAATAAAAAGGCTTCTCACAAGTTTTAACTCGTGAGAAGCTTTTTCTATCTCTAATTATTTATTTCTCAACCTTCTCCCCAAAAGCCTCCGGAATCATCGTAAACCCTTCAATCACCGTATCTTCTTCCACTTCGATCATGAGGTAACATTTACCGCTAAGCTGTACTTGTTTCACGTACCTTAAATCTTGCGGACTAATCGAGATTTTAGCTACCTTCGTATCAATTTTAATAGACTTCGAGTTGAATTTCGGTACAACGCTGCTTGCTTTTATCTCATATTTATCATCATCAATGACTTTTTGGAAAGCGGATTCTACCTTTTCCACACTAATATCTTCAACACCGCTCGCCTTTAAAACGCGCTCAACGTCCTTGGAGTCTAATCGCGGATGTTCTTCCTCTTCGTTCTCTTCAATCATTCGGTTAATCTCTTCATACACATTGGAGAGAGTGGATGTATTTAATTGATCCCTTGTCACGTCTTTAATAATTTCTTCAAACACAATCTTATCGTCTTTTGCCGTCATGATTTCTTCGCCATTTAGAACGTCAACGATGAATTCATAATCAGGCTCATGAACTTTTCCTGCTGAGTACAGAATATGGTTCACATCTGCTGCATTATCACTGAAACAAGGGAAGAGAAATCCTCCGATCGGTGCATTTAGGTTAATAACAGGATCCACCACGAAATTATACTTAAACTCTTTTTCAACATAATCAAAAAGCAGCTCTTTCTTCGGTTCTTGTGTATTGTTTATGCTGCACAGAATAAAGGGAATGAGTAGACGGCATCTCGTTCGCTGATCTCAGCCTCATCATTTTTGCGCTTCGTCGGCTTATAGTATTCTCCCTTAATGAATGTAATCACAATGTCCTTTTCATACTGTCGGTTTAAGAGCATTTTTCCTACCATTTGTAGCATGCGCTCTTTCCAGTCTTCTGTATCGCTTGCGAGAAGTCCTTGATGCAGGATGAGCTGGCTGTTATTTTCAGCATCCCTTTTGAATTTTAGTTCAAAGAGCTTTTCATCAAGATTTCCACCAAGCAATTTTTTAAAGTTATTAAAGAAGAGCTCTTGTTGCTCGGCATCTAGCATTTCGAAAGGCTGACTCACGTGATGATAGATCTCGCTTGATTCTTTCGTGATATACACATTAAATATGCTGGAGATTTTCAATAGATCATTCTCTTTTTTAAACTGTTTTCGTATTTGAGAGATATCTTTTTTATTCATGCTTTATACACTCCTAAGAATTAAAAAGTAGTAATCTTTCGATTGAGGTAAGGTCATTTCATCTAAACAAAGTGTAACAACAAAAAACACCCTGTTAAAGTAGTCTTTTCTTAAGTACTACTTTACAGGGTGCAATGAATTCTTTCTAAAATAAAATTCTTTTCTTAATTCGTGCTACAAGAGGCACAACAATGATTCCAGCGATACCAACTTGCAAGATGTTTCCTGGAATTGATCCGAACGGCTGAATCCAGTTGCTATAGAGGACCACTTCTGCAAAATAATAGCCTACCACTTTAATTAGCATGGCAACACAAACAGCCATGGAATAGACAATCACTCGTTTACCAGGAACTTTTTCAGAGATAAGACCAGCTACATAACCCATTGCTCCAACGATGATGAAAGTAAATGGAGCCCAAACCGTCCAACCAGAAAGTAAATCGAATAATCCCATTCCGAAAGCACCAGCAATAGCGCCTGTTCTTCTGCCGAAAACGAACGCTGCTACAAATAGGGGATGTTTCCTAGGTGGATAAGGCCGCCGTTTCCTGCAATGGGAAGCTTTATGTTGATGAACATCGTTGCAACAAGAGTCAATGCAACGAAAAGTGCATTAATGACTAATGTCTTTGTTTTAGTCGATTCTATTGATGAGTATGTTGTATTCACATCATTACCTCTTTCGTTTTTTATAGTTATCAACACCGCTTTAAGAGAAGTGTTTTTAGTCTAGTCATCCATATCGATGGAAATTTCCCACTTATCTATTATATCTGTCTCTTACTGTTAAGAAAATAGCTATTTTTGGAGTAGTTTTAAATAAAAAATATTTATTATGACGTTTAAGGAAGGGGCACAGATAAAAATGAAGAACTCTAAGTAACATAGACGTATTGATCCTGTTAACTTCGAACTTCTATAGTAGACTGCTTAACCGCTTATTTTGAGTTGTATCGCAGGGCGATACAACCAGCAAATAGATATGTATGAAAAAGGAGGCCCGATATGCGACGTGATATACAAGTGAATGAACGAGCGTTCTCTTCCAAGGAAGTGGCAGAAGAAGTGGGGATCGCCACTCCCACAGTTCGGAAGTATGGCCAAATCTTAGAACGGAACGGATACGAGTTTTTGAAGGATGGAGATCGCCGTATCTTTGTTCAATCTGACATTGAAGCGCTTATATCGTTACGCGATACAGATAAGCCATTAGACGATACAGCGAAAGATATTGTACGTGACCAAAATGAAAGGTTACAAGAAACCAATGAAACAGACGTAGCGCTACCCGATACATACAAAAATCTACCTCAAGACCCAAATCAGTTAAGAGAGGTCTTAATGGTGTTAGCTAATGAACTGGCAGCTACACGTGAAATGAACGTCCAACTTACAAATGATATGTCACAGCTTAAACTAACAGTATCCAGACTCCAGCAAGATCATCATGTAATCAGTTCGACTGTTGGAAATGCAGCACAGAAAACCAATGCTAAGATTGAAACTTTATCGAGACAGCAAAAAGAGCATTACGAAACATTACTCGAACAAGAACAACAAAAAAGTGAACTTCTACAAAAAGAAATACAAAATATGAGGGAAGAACAGACAAGAGAGTGGCGTTCACAAAATGATTTTAATAAGCGACTAGAAGATGCGATACAAAAACCTAGAGAAAAATGGGGAGGATTATTCTCCTTATTCCGAAAGTAAAGGTTTATGTAAATAAGGCGTATCGCATGGCGATATGAATTACGAGTAAGCAGTTTAGCTTCATATATTTTCGATATGCCTTTTATAAAAGTGACATAAGATATGGGAGAATATCATAGCTCAAGGCGATCAAGACGAAATGGATAGCTACACGATGATTAAAATGTATATCGCTCATATAGCGTCATGCGATATGATTCTTCTAAACTACAGGGTTATAAGATTTTATGTAATTAAATATAGACATGTATATCGCTACCCGATACGTAAGTAAAAAATACTTATGCTTCACAAAAATAAGCCATTTCCCGAGAAATATCTACAAATTCTGCGTTCGTTATCGACAATTTTTTATGTTAAAAGGGTTCATTAGCAGGTGATTTCTGCTATGAACCCTTTTGTTTCATTAACGAAGATTTTTTTGATATCCCTCATAATGATTTTTAGTAAAAATCAGAGAATAGAGTGATTCCACTAAGGGTTTTTTGATTTTACGTTTGTTCGAAATTCGATTCATGATTACAATATCCCGAATTTTCTCTTTTTTTGTAAAAAAACAAGGAGTATCGCTTCTGTGATGCGAATTATTAAAGGAAGAAAAAATATCTAATATAGAGACAGAAATGTTAGAGGGGAGTCTATCATGAACGCTAGAAATGAAAAGACATACGAATATCATCCTCAGCTTAGAGAAGTAATCGCAAACGTAGAAAAAGTTATGGTAGGTAAGAAGCAGGTTACTGAGTTAACACTCGTTTCGTTATTAGCAGGGGGCCATGTATTACTTGAAGATGTACCAGGAGTTGGGAAGACGATGATGGTTCGTTCCATCGCAAAATCCCTTGGCCTTACGTTTAACCGTATCCAGTTTACACCTGACCTTTTACCGTCGGACATGACGGGGGTTTCAATATATAACCAAAAAGATATGAGCTTTGAATTTAGACCAGGTCCATTAGTCGGAAACGTGATCTTAGCGGATGAGATCAACCGTACTTCTCCTAAAACACAGTCCGCACTTTTAGAATCCATGGAAGAAAT
Organism: Fictibacillus sp. EA-CB0309; assembly: GCF_055814265.1. Taxonomy (NCBI): domain Bacteria; kingdom Bacillati; phylum Bacillota; class Bacilli; order Caryophanales; family Fictibacillaceae; genus Fictibacillus; species Fictibacillus sp. EA-CB0309. The sequence goes on along the minus strand of NZ_CP169271.1, from coordinate 29,586 downwards.
GAGCATGACCGTAGACGGCCAAACTCACATTTTGCCAGATCCATTTTTAGTAATGGCTACACAAAATCCGATTGAGTATGAAGGAACCTATCCGCTTCCTGAAGCGCAGCTTGACCGATTCTTAATGAAGCTTACGATGGGTTACCCAACACCAGAAGAAGAGTTCAATGTATTGAACGTGATCGGAAACGAACACCCGATCCATCTCCTTAAACCAGCCATCTCACCGGAAGAGATCACGGAATTGAAAACGGCGGTCAAGAATATTTATGTATCGGATTCGATCAAGCGATATATCGTCGATTTGATCAACCGCACCCGTAATCATAAATCAATTGCTCTAGGAGTAAGTCCGCGTGGTTCACTCGCTTTATTAAAAGCAGCGCAGGCGTTTGCACTTCTCATGAACCGCGATTTTGTAATCCCTGATGATGTGAAATATTTAGCACCGTTCGTCCTTGTACACCGTGTGCTGTTAAAACCTGAAGCCCGTTTTGAAGGTATAACTGCCCAAGAAGTGATTAAAGATCTTTTGTCACGCGTTCCTGCACCCATCCATAAGGAACAACACGCGTAATGAAAGCATTTCTCAAAAAATTTGGGAGCGTTATAAAACACCGATAGGGTTTTCAGGGATCATATTCTTATTGCTTGTTACGTTTTCTTTTGCCATGTTTCAGGGAGGATTCGTCAGCTGGTTTCTATTTTACAGCGTGCTCCCTCTCGTTCTTTATTCCATTACAATGGCGTTCTATCCGATTCAGAGGCTGAAGATTGAGCGCTATATCTCTAAAAGCAAACTGATGGCAGGAGAAGAAGTGGAAGTGACGATCGTCGTCAAACGGCGCAGCAATTTGCCGCTGTTTTATGTTGTGTTAGAAGATGTTCTGCCAGAGGTTTTGCTGCGTGAAACACGATACGAAGGCAATACGCATCAAATTCAGTCCCGCATCCTGCTGTTTCCTTTGTTCCGTAAACATTTGGAGTATTCGTACACGATTAATCCGGCACCACGCGGGTTGTTTAAGTTTGACCACATTCAAGTGAGCACCGGGGATATCTTTGGCTTTGTTTTAAAAAGCACAACGGTTTCCGTTAAAGATCAAATCTTTGTATACCCTCAATATCAAGACATTGAGCGGTGGGAAACAGGTAAGATGCTTCAAACCGGCATGAAAAAGGTTGGTAAGCGTTCGTTTACGGATTATACGTCTACTGTAAGTGTTCGTGACTATGTAGCAGGTGACAGAATGAACTGGCTGCATTGGAAGGCGAGTGCAAGGTCGAACAAGCTGCTGACAAAAGTGTTCGAGCAGCAGCGGAATGATGATTTTGTGATCGTTTTAGATCATTGTGAAAAAAGTTATGACGCAAACGATTGGCTGTTTGAACGAGGTGTGTCACTTGCTGCGTCACTTGTTCATTTTTCGATCTCTAAGGGCGGTTCAATTGGATACCATCCTTTACAAGGAAAAGAAATCCCGATGAACATTGGGGTTGAACAAGAGTGGAGGATTTTTCACGAGCTTGCTAAAGTGAAAGCAAATGTCACGGACCATTTTGAAGAACGACTAAAGCAGGAATACATGGTAGGACATATGGAAGGGAAAACGGCGCTCATTATTTCGCCAAACCTTTCTGAATACACCATGAAAACTTTGGAGCTCTTAGCAGCGAGACAGCAAACCAACGTTATTTTCTTTACTTGGCGCTCGATCAGAAGCTTAACAGTCAAGATCTCACGTATATTTCAAGAATCAGACAGTTTGGTGTGCCAGTAACACCAATCATAGGGTCTGATTTTAACGAATCGCTGAAGGCAGGTGGCATGTATGCCTCAATCTAATCAGCAAAAGGCTTCAAATCTGCATGTTTTAGTTCTTTACGGATTAGGATTTCTTCTTTTATGGGAATGGTTAAGACCGCTTAAAGAAATTACAACAACGAACGATATCCAAATCTTTGTGATGTACACGTTGTTTTTGTTTATCGTGACGTATTTTCAGCTTCCATTCTGGATCTCTTTTCCCGTGAAATTTGGAGCGATGTTATACGCGCTTCATTCTCTTTACTTTTTTGATGTGTTTTTATCCTTTAAGTGGGTTCCATTTTTAATTGAGGATATTCAATACAACTTGGGCCTTTTTTCGGATCGAAACTGGAACGATATGACGTCACTGACCCGCAGTTTGTTGTTTTTTGTACTGTTGTGGCTCGTGAGTTATTTGATGCATTATTGGCTCGTCCAAACGCGCCGCATCTTTTTGTTCTTCTTAATTACCGTGATCTATATTTCCATTCTCGATACGTTTACGGTATATGATGCGAAATTCGCAATCATCCGTACCGTGTTTATAGGCTTGATTTTGATCGGTATCTTAAGAATGATGAAGATTATTGAAACGCAAGGCTTTTCGCTTCTGAAAGGAAAGTTTCCTATTCTTTGGGTCGCACCTCTCTCAGGAGTCATCGCCTTGTCATCACTTCTAGGATATGTTGCACCAAAGGCGTCACCGATTTGGCCAGATCCTGTTCCGTTCATTCAGAACATGTCAGGTAAAGGAGACGGAGAGGGAGAGGGATTAGGAAACGGTTCGGGAATCTCAAAAATTGGTTATGGAGAAAATGACAGTCAGCTCGGAGGTCCTTTCCAATTTGACTATACGCCAATTTTTAAAACGTTCGATAACGGAAGACATTATTGGAGAATTGAAACGAAAGAATTCTACACCGGAAAAGGGTGGGAGAATAAGATTCCAACTCAGGCTGTAGCAGTAGAACCTGAATTTCCAGATGCTGATACGAATTACACACGAATCTGGGAAGATGGACTGCAGATGGAGGATCATAAAGCACGAATCGAAGCTGAAAAAGGAAAAGAATACTCTTTTCTTATGATTCCTGGAAAGCTGAAAAGCATTAAAGGTGGTTCAGAAACGAACTTTCAGTTAGATGGTGTGAGTGGTAAAATTTCTACGTTTCGAGAGGGAAAAGAAGAAAAGCTTTCGGCTTATGAGATGGATTATCAGCTGCCCGTCCTAAAAGAAGAAGAGCTAAAAGCATCAACAAATCAATATCCAGAGCATATCACGGCAAACTACTTGCAGCTGCCAGAATCTCTGCCGCAAAGGGTTAAGGATCTTGCGAAAAACGTAACAGCCAATCAACCAACCATTTATGATAAAGTCAAAACGGTCGAAGGATATTTTGCGAAAAATGGTTATGGCTATAACACGATTGAAGTAGCAGTGCCAAAAGGTGAGGAAGATTACGTGGATCAGTTCCTTTTTGATACGAAAAAAGGATACTGTGATAACTTTTCTTCATCCATGGTTGTCATGCTTCGATCAGTTGGCATCCCAGCACGCTGGGTGAAAGGTTTTACACCAGGAACATTTGAGGCATTGAATGATGGTCTTCGCGAATATACCGTAACAAACGCTAACGCCCACTCGTGGGTAGAAGTGTATTTTTCAGGAATCGGATGGGTGCCATTCGAGCCGACCCGCGGATTTGATAACCCGTTCCAACCAGAGGAAGATCGTCAGAGCTCTGCACCAGCTGCAGCTGTTCCTGATCAGCCGAAAAAGCCTGAAAAAGATGTTACGCAAGATAAGGATGCTGCTGCTAATAAAAACACAAACGCTGGTTTAACTTTAAAATCAGTAGGATTTGGAACAGCCATATTACTAGTTGCTATTGTGCTTATCGCTGGACTAGCCTTCCTGTTCCGCAGAAAATGGCTTCGTCAGTATACGATTTGGCGTTATAAACGCAAAAAAGGCTCTGAAACGTTTGAAGATGCGTTTGAACGATTGCTTTGGCTTTTACGCGTATATGGAATCAAAAGAAAGCCTGCTTATACACTTAGAGAATACGCTCTTTATGTGGACCGGGAGCTTGATACGAAAGACATGAGGATCTTGGCAAAAGCGTATGAAGGCGTTCAATTCAGTCCAAATAAACGAACAGATTTGTGGAATGATTTTCATAGAGAATTGTGGGAAAATTTAATTAAAAGAATCCGCCCTTGACCGCTATAACAGGCATTGTTAGAATGTCTTTAAGATTATAGCGTCAGATATTATTCTCCTTCGTATATCCTCGATAATAAGGTTCGAGAGTCTCTACCGGGTTGCCGATAACGACCTGACTATGAAGGCAGGATTCTTTATAGCTACATTTTAAGGAATTCTGCCTTTGTTTTTGTATGTGGAAAACAAGGGTGGAATTTCTTTTTGTTTATAAAGAAAGTGTAAAGTTAGACAAGCTGACGGATACTATAGCTGAGAATAATAGATGGGGTGAGTACATGAGTGTAACGAATGATTTGCACGTAATGAGCGAAATGATCGTTGTGTTAGATTTCGGTGGACAATACAATCAGTTGATTGCACGTCGTATCCGTGACTTAGGAGTATATAGTGAATTGCATCCGCACACGACAACAGCGGAAGAGATAAAGAAAATGAACCCAAAAGGAATCATTTTCTCTGGTGGACCTAACTCTGTTTATGCAGAAGGAGCACCAGCTTGTGATCCAGCTATTTTTGATTTGGATATCCCAGTGCTTGGTATCTGTTATGGTATGCAGCTGATGAGCCACCACTTTGGCGGTAAAGTAGAGCGCGCGAGCCACCGTGAATACGGAAAAGCTTCCATTAATATTACGAACACAAACAAGCTTTATGAAAACCTTCCAGAACAACAAGTCGTATGGATGAGCCATAGTGACTTAGTTGTAGCGCCACCAGAAGGTTTCGTAACAGATGCAACAAGTCTTTCTTGCCCTGTAGCGGCCATGAGTGATGTTTCACGTCAGCTTTACGGCGTTCAATTCCACCCGGAAGTGCGTCATTCAGAGTACGGTATTGAGTTCTTAGATAACTTCGTAAAGTCCGTTTGTGAATGTGAAGGCAACTGGACGATGGAAAACTGGATTGAAGACGAAATTCAAAAGATCCGTGACGTTGTTGGCGACAAAAAAGTAATCTGCGCCATGTCAGGTGGAGTAGACTCTTCTGTTGTAGCGGTTCTTGTTCATAAAGCAATCGGTGATCAGCTGACATGTATCTTCGTCGATCATGGACTTCTTCGTAAAGATGAAGCAGATCAAGTTATGAAAACGTTCAGCGAAGGCTTCAACATTAACATCATTAAAGTGGATGCAAAAGACCGTTTCTTAAGCAAACTTGAAGGTGTTTCTGATCCTGAGAAAAAACGTAAGATCATCGGTAACGAATTTATCTATGTATTTGATGAAGAAGCATCTAACCTTCAAGGCATTGAATTCCTTGCACAAGGAACGCTTTACACAGATATCGTAGAGAGCGGTACAGCGACGGCTCAAACGATTAAGTCTCACCATAACGTTGGCGGACTTCCTGAAGACATGCAGTTCAAACTGATCGAACCTCTTAACACACTATTTAAAGACGAGGTTCGTAAAGTAGGTACAGAGCTTGGTATTCCTGAGCACATCGTTTGGCGTCAGCCGTTCCCAGGACCAGGTCTAGGAATCCGTGTTCTTGGTGCGATTACAGAAGAGAAGCTCGAAATCGTTCGTGAATCAGATGCAATCCTTCGCGAAGAAATTTTGAACGCTGGATTAGATCGTGACGTGTGGCAATATTTCACGGTACTTCCTGACATCCGCAGTGTAGGTGTTATGGGTGATGCACGTACGTACGATTACACGATCGGTATCCGTGCGGTTACGTCGATTGACGGAATGACTTCTGACTGGGCTCGTATTCCATGGGACGTTTTAGAGAAAATCTCTACACGTATCGTTAACGAAGTCGATCACATCAACCGCGTCGTTTATGATATTACATCAAAACCACCTGCAACGATCGAGTGGGAGTAGATTGAAAACAAAAACACGAACGATTATTGCGAAAAAGTATAAAATCATTCGTAAAAATGCTTGACGTACGACAAAGTTCGACCTATACTCAAGTAGTAATTAAAAACTTAATGTATTTCCTACGTATAAATTCGGGGATATGGCCCGAAAGTTTCTACCAGACTGCCGTAAATGGTCTGACTACGAAGGATTTTTGAAACATATCGCATGCGCCATTTTTGGCTTATGTATGTTTCATTAACTCTTTACGTATTCAGACCCAAGGGCAAGTCCCTTGGGTCTTTTTGTTTTTATACGTAGATCGAGTATAGGGGGATATATAGATGGAAAAGTATTTTGGCTTTAAGGAGTTCGACACTTCTTATAAAAAAGAAGCAACAGCAGGGTTAACGACTTTCCTTGCGATGGCTTACATTTTATTCGTAAACCCGATGGTTCTTGGTGACGCGGGCATGGATAAAGGTGCGGTGTTCACAGCTACAGCACTTGCAGCGGCTCTCGGTACACTGTTCATGGGAATCGTAGCGAAGTATCCGATCGCACTCGCGCCAGGTATGGGACTTAACGCATTCTTTGCTTACTCAGTAGTTTTAGTAATGGATATCCCGTGGCAAACAGCTCTTGCTGGGGTATTGATGTCTGGTATTATTTTTATTTTTATTACATTATTTAAAATTCGCGAAACAATTATAAACGCCATTCCGCAAGATCTTAAATTTGCTGCAGCATCCGGTATCGGTTTGTTCATCGCATTTATCGGTTTGAAAAATGCAGGAATTATCGCACCTAATAAAGCTACACTAGTTTCTCTAGGTGATTTAACGACTGGTCCAACGCTACTCGCGATCTTCGGTTTCATCGTAACGATTTTAATGATGATCCGAAACATCCGTGGAGGAATCTTCTATGGAATGGTCATTACAGCAGTAGTTGGTATTTTTGCTGGACTAATCGACAAGCCAGACAAAATTGTTGGTGCGATTCCAAGCCTTGCACCGACATTTGGACAAGCTTTCTCTCACTTTGATCAAATCTTTACGATCGACATGATGATCGTTGTATTAACGTTTTTTATCGTTGATTTCTTTGATACAGCAGGAACGTTAATGGCGGTTGCATCACAAGCGGGAATCATGAAAGATAACAAACTGCCTCGTGCAGGTAAAGCACTTCTTGCCGATTCATCAGCGATCGCAGTTGGTGCGATCCTTGGAACATCGTCAACAACAGCTTACATCGAGTCAGCTTCAGGTGTAGCAGCAGGTGGACGTACTGGATTCACTTCAGTTGTAACAGGTGGATTGTTCTTATTAGCTCTTTTCTTCTCGCCATTATTAGTTGTCGTAACACCATCTGTAACAGCACCAGCACTTATAATCGTCGGTGTTTTGATGGTTTCTGTATTAAGCAAAATTAAGTGGGATCGTCTTGAGATTGCAGTACCAGCATTCTTAACACTAATCGCAATGCCGCTAACGTACAGCATCGCAACAGGTATCGCACTAGGATTTGTTATGTACCCACTAACAATGACAGTAAAAGGACGTGTAAAAGAAGTTCACCCAATCATGTGGGTACTCTTCATCGTCTTTATCAGTTACTTCGTATTCTTAGTCGAATAGTTAATTTCATTTGTAGGAATGTCCGTTTTCGGGCATTCCTTTTTTGTATGTGGAGGAAAACAAATGAAACAGGCAGCCAATAACTTTAAGGAAGAAGGGTGCAAAAAATAAGTTTCTTCATTATAATAGTGTGCAGAATGAGCCATAAGGAGAAGTGGGGAAATGGAAATCGTGTGGGGCGTTTGGTTTTTTATATTAGGTGCAGTACTAGCTTCATTTGGTGGCGTTATCGGATATCGATTGCCAAAGGGAATGAAGGTAATTGGTGTAGAACGCTCACAGTGCGATCACTGCGAGAGACAGCTTCACTGGTATGAGCTGTTTCCGATTGTTTCTTTTCTTGCAGCACGTGGCAAATGCAAGACATGTCAGAAGCGGATTCCTCTTTTATATACGATGGTAGAGTTTGGTACGGGTGCTCTCTACAGCTTCTCTTACATAAAATACGGTTTTTCGGTAGAGCTGTTGCTAGCATGCTCACTTGTTTTGTTGTGCGCGACTATTACGGTTTCAGACTTGTTGTACTTCATTATTTCTGACAAAGTGCTGATCGTGTATTTTGTGTGGCTCATTGCGTTACAAGTGATATTTGAATACAGAGGCTGGGTGGATGCTGTAGCGGGAAGTCTGCTCGGGTTTTTGTTTCTTTTGTTGCTAGCTATTCTTTCTAAAGGTGGAATCGGCGGCGGAGACATCAAGTTGATGGGTGTACTAGGGCTGGTGCTTGGGTTTCAGGGAGCGTATTTGACGTTGATGGTGGCATCGATTGTAGGGGTGTTAGTTGCAATCGTAGGGTTAGTGACGAAGAAATATAACCGAAAGACCGCTATTCCATTTGGACCCTATTTAGCTGTTGGAGCGTTGGTGACGTTTTATTATAGTGTGGAGTTGTTGGGGTTGATTTTTTGATCCTAACCTTTTTATTTTGGAACTTCATTGGGGTTTGAGCGTAAGAGGAGTAAGTCTATAACGGGTAATTACCAAAAATGGTTGAGTTACAGATGAAAATTTAGAAGAGAGGAAAAAACAATGGGGACTGAACTAACAGGTGTGTTCTGGTTCAACTTAGGAGCATTTGCATTTGGACTTATTCTAGCAATTACCTCATTTAACCATCACAAAAAACTAGGTAGAACTAGAACAGGTTTTTATTGGGCTATTGGCTGTATGGCAACATGTTTACTTTTTGTAAATGGCGTTATTAAAATTGTAGATAGCATGGATGAACACATGAAGGAAAATGCCTTTGAAACACTACAAGAAAGATATGAAAACAGAGGGGACCATAATAACGAGTCTTATGACAACTTAGAGGTAGTTGTTATTCCTCAGAAACTCAAATGGTCCACTTCTTATAATATTTTTGTAGCAAATTTTAACAAACAATATACATACAATGGAAAGGTTGAAATTACGATTAAAAATAAGAAAGGCAAAAAGGTTTTTACACATGTTACAAAAACAATTATTGTAAAACCTGGTGAAAAAAGGAAATTAAAAATGCTAATTATGATACTTGGCACCCTGATTATTCGTGGAAATGGTTGGGGGAACTAAAAAAATGAAGCATAAAAACCATTTAAACAAGTGTTTAGATGGTTTTTTATATTTAATTCTTTTTCCTAGTAAGTAAAGATTAGTCCAAAAGCATCAAAATCCTTTGAATACGGCTTTTTAGGTTTTGAATTGTCATTTGGGTGGAAATTAAAATTTAGCATTAATGGTTATTTATGTATTTTAAATATGCTTATATTCCTAGTATAGTTATTTGGTGGGGTTGTCGAAAAAGGTCGAAGAATGGAAGGGGTAGTAAGAAGGTTGTGGATAAGTCCTATAAACCTTTATGAGCCAAGGATTTAGAGGGGTTGACGCTCTTGGAAATTTTGTGATAGTTTTGGCATGATTCTATTTTAAATTTCATTTTTGTACAATTTTTTTCTTTTAATTATTGGAGGTTAAGGAACAATGATCGATGCAAAACGTAAGGCACTAATATTTTTAGTTGTAGCATTTATATTAGCAGTGGTTACTGCTGGCGTTGTTTTAAATGAAATAAGAAAAGCTCAGCAGGAACTTACAGAAACTACCAAAGTAGCTTCGTTAGAAGGAGATATTAAATCGAATGAAGCAATCACTTCCTCCAAGATAAAATGGGTTGAAATTCCTAAAAATACAGCTGTTTCAAACTTTATACAGTCTGAGAGTGACTTGAAAAACCAGGTTGTTCTAACAGATATGAAGGGTGGTGACATTTTAACGAAAAACGTCTTGCGTTCCAAGATTGACATTTCAAAAGGACATAGAGTCGTTTGGCTTAACCCTACTGAAAATGTTTTGATAGATGAAAATGTTACTGAAGGTGACCGTGTAGACATTATTGTTTCAATGGAAGAAAAAAATGCAATGACAACTAAAAGAGCATTGAAAGGTATTAATGTAGTTGAAGTAGATGATGACATTGAAGTTGATAAAAATAAAACAATTAATGTCATAAAAGTTTCCCTTTCTATAGAGGACGCTGAAAAACTAATTCATTACCAAAATACTGCACAGCAAATAAGAATTTTGAGAGTTAATGAATTAGAAGAGGATAGTGCAAAAGATAAGAAGGATGAAGCTGCACCAGCCACCAAGCCTGCTGAACCGGCACCACCACCAGCAGCACCGGCTGCTCCTAAGGAGAATCCAGCACCTCAAGCTAAGCCCAAAGCAAACTAGTATCGTAGAAGGGAAGTAAGTTGCATGAATGGATATAAAGTTTTAATCGTTACTAAGAATGAATCTTATACCAATATTCTTATACCAATCATTGAAGAAAATAAACTGCAGGTAGATGTTATTGGCGAGTGGAGTGGGACAAACCTAGAGATCAATCAGTACTCTATCCTTTTCATTGACCACCAATCTCTTAAATCTTTTGAATCCTTTAAAAATCAGAATAAGTTAATTGTTATTGGTTTATTAAATGAAAAATCATTTGAACTAGGTCGAAAATGGATGCTGGCAGATGCTTCAGATGTAATTATACTTCCTGATGAAGAGCAACGTGTTCAAAAAGTGCTTGATGCTGCAAAAGAAAAAATTAGCTTGCTTCAATCCCTAGATAAAAAAGAAAGCTCTGGTAAAGCGTATGCTTTTTATAGCAGTAAAGGTGGAAGCGGAAAAACATTACTTTCAGCAGCAGTTGGTCAAGGACTCCAGATTTTTGGTGACAGTAAAGTAGCTATAATAGATTTAAATGCCCAATTTGGTGGACTAGATACAATGCTAGGTATTGATCATAAAAGATCCTATTATGATCTTCAGCCTGTTATTGAAGAAATGAATATCAGGCACATTGAAAACATTGCTTACAAAGATGAACGTACTGGAAATGTTATTGTACTAGGTCCCCAAGATTTGGCTAAAGCAGAAGAGGTAACAACTGAACTTATCATAAAACTAATTCGTATTTGTAAGGAACACTACGATTATGTCCTGCTTGATATTCCTTCGTACTTTAATCATATAACCTATACCTCGTTAGGAGAAGCTGATCATATTTATTACGTACTTACACCAGATAGTATGGGATTAAGAGGCTATAAAAACACGGAAGATTCTTTTGTGCGTTTCCAGCTGGGGTTAAGAAATAACGTTTCTATCCTGTTGAATAGAGTCCACGCCAAAAATGAATTATCAAAGAAAGATATTGATGATATGGTTTCAAGACCAATTGCAAGTGAAATTCGCGCAGACTTTTTTAATCTTCAGCCGCATGTTAATATCGGCAAGCCCTTCTTTACTACAAAAAAGAAAAGTACTCTTCTAAAGCTTTAAAAGATATTAAAAAATTTGTTACTAGTATAGAGAAGTGAGGTGATACAAAATGGGTTCTTGGATAAAAGAAATTACTGCAAAATCACCTCTGGTTCCTAATCATGATTGGGATGTAAATGATAGTCAACTAGACCAGCTTGTCAGGCATTATAAAGCTCGAATTATTAAGGAAGCCAACCTCGAATCCATAACAATTCTGCCAGCACAAGAACGAAAGCAAACAATTGAGCGATTGGTTACCCAAATGATTCAAGAAGAACGTGTTATTATTCCTCAGTATGAAATGGATCAGATTGTTACGCAGATTATTAATGAATCAGTCGGATATGGTCCGTTAGAAGCGTTATTAGAGGATAATTCTATAACAGAAATTATGGTTAATGGACCGCATGAGGTGTTTATTGAAAGAAAAGGGCGGTTAGAGAAGACACCAATACGTTTTAAAGATGAAAAGCATATTCGACATATTATTGATCGAATCATAGCTCCACTTGGAAGAAGAATTGACGAAAGTTCTCCCATGGTAGATGCCAGGCTTCATGATGGAAGCCGTGTAAATGCGGTTATCCCACCCGTCAGTCTCGAAGGTTCAGTAATGTCGATCCGTAAATTTAATAAAATTCCGTTTACTCTTCAAAACCTTCAGGGGTTCGAGACATTCTCTGAGAGTATGGGTGAGTTTTTGCAAGCTGCTGTTAAAGCCAAATGTAATATTCTCGTTTCTGGTGGTACAGGAAGTGGTAAGACTACGCTATTAAATGTTTTATCAGGTTCTATTCCGCAAGGTGAACGCATCATTACCATTGAAGACATGGCAGAATTACGTTTCCATCATGACAACCTTGTAAAAATGGAAGCAAGACCGGAAAACATGGAAGGAAAAGGTGAAATAACGATTCGCCAACTAGTACGAAATGCTCTTCGTATGAGACCAGATCGTATCATTGTTGGTGAGGTGCGTGGTTCGGAAGCGATAGACATGCTTCAAGCTATGAATACAGGTCATGAAGGATCTTTAACAACAGTCCATGCAAATACACCAAAAGACGCTTTGGGAAGATTAGAAGCAATGGTTATCATGTCTGGCTTACCGCTGACCGTTGATGTTATCAGGAGCTATTTTGTTGGTGCATTAGATTTAATCGTCCAAACAAACCGGCAGATTGACGGGAAGCGTAAGATTGTTAGTATTGCTGAAATTAAAGAAGAAGATGGAGAAATTAAGGTCCTTGAAATATTTAAATTTATACAAGAAGGTGTAAATTCAAAAGGTGAAGTAATTGGTCATTTTTCACCCACAGGTTATATTCCTGAAGCTTTTAAACGAATGAAAACATTCGGGATATCTATTGATGAGAACATCTTCCATAAGGAGGGTGCAGAATGATCCTCGCATGGACAACATTAAGTTTAGCGATTTTTTCTTTTTTCCTTGCTATTTATTTTATAAAAAGAAGTTCTGCCAACAAACAAGTGAAAAAACATGTAGAAACATGGTTTGTAAAAGAAAAGAAGAAAGAACGGAGCAGTTTTATTGTTGGTATAGGTGATAAATACGATTCATCTGAGCTTGCAGAAGAACTATCAAGAAAACTAGTTCAGGCTCACATTCCATTGAAGGCATCCGAGTACGCGGGAATATGTATCATGCTCTTTTTTATCCTATGGTTCGTTAATCACTTTATATTTAGTTTAGTGTTTCCGCTGGATGCTTCAATTTCGTATTTTATTATTTGGCTGGGTTCGAAATTTTTATTGAAGTCCAGGCAAAATAAGAGAAGTGAAAACTTCAATAAACAGCTTCCAAATATATGTCGAATGATGAGTAACTCTGTTAAAGCAGGTTTAACCATTCCTCAAGGTATTGAAATGATTGCACATGAAGTCAAAGCGCCGGCAGGACCTGAATTTAAAAAGATAGATCAGCAGCTCAGTCTTGGTGATGATTTTGAAGAAGTCATGCTGAGATTGAGAGACCGTTTTGATAGTAAAGACCTTCATATCTTTGTTTCTACTTTACTCATTCAGAGAAAGGTTGGGGGCAACTTAGCGGAAGTTTTAAGTTTAATGGCTCAGACTTTAGAAGAGCGGGCCCGAGTGAGTAAAGAAATAGATACTGTTACTGCTGAGGCGAAATTCATTTCATATATTTTGCCTGTAATGCCCATTATGATGGCTATGATGATGAACCTATTTATTCCAGGTTTCCTCAATCCACTTTTTACACCGTTTGGTTTAATTCTGTTAGCAGTTTTTCTAGGGATGCAGTTTATCGCTTTCTTGCTTATTAAGAAGATTACTAGGATTAGGGTGTAAGCTATGGGTCAAATATTAGGTTTATTCTCAGTATTAATGACATTTTTCATTTTATTATTCTTATTAATCGGATTTATCTATTTGTATTTGTACATTGTAAAAAAAGAAAACTTAATAAAGCACCTACACCTAAGAGAAAAGAAAAAAGAAAAAAACGCAGTTTAAGAGAAAGTATGATCAGCCCACTTTTGAGAGCTGCAGAATATGCTGAACCTACCGCCGAAAAATATCCATTTTTTGCGAATAAAGAACAGGATGCTCTATTTTTAACAAGAGCTGGAAACCCTTTAGGCCTTACTTTAGGTCAATTTTATGGCATGCGTTTTATTCTTGGACTAGGTGCTCTATTTTTTAGCTCGATCTATTCTATCCTAGGCATGCCGTTTTCATTATTGGTGTTAATGATTTTCCCGATAGGCGGCTTTCTAGGGCCACAGCTTTGGTTACGGATGAAAGCTAAAGAAAGACAAGAGTTAATCAGCGTTTCTATGCCAGATTTTCTTGATACTGTTAGCGTTACTCTTCAAGCAGGTGTCAGTCTGGACGGAGCATTAAAACAGGTTACCAATCAAATGGATGGCCCGTTAAGTGAAGAGATAGAACGTTTTAATTATGAAATCGATTTAGGAGTTACTAGAAAACTAGCTTATCAAAATCTAATTTCTCGTAATTCTTCAAAAGAACTTGAAATGCTTGTTAATTCGCTTATCCAAGGGTCGGTGCTAGGAGTCCCTGTTTCTCAAACATTTCGTATTCAAGCAGATGATTTGAGAGCTATGAGGGGATTCAAGGCGAAGGAAAAAGCAGCAAAAGCAAGTCCTCAAATTACACTTGTAACAACATTTTTTGTTGCCCCAGCTGTGTTTTTCTTAATTATTGGTCTTTTGCTTTTAAATATTATTTACAATCCAGGGGCATTTGGATTAGATAGCTTCTTTTAAATAATAAAAAATACAAATAGGGAGAGATTTAAATGTTTACAAAATTATACGTAAAAACAGTTAGTGCATGGGAGAACGTTACAGGAAGAGTTCAAAATGAAAGAGGTGCACAAGCGTTAGAGTGGATTGCACTAGGTATGTTAGTGCTAGCCATTATGGCAGCGATTGCTACTGCTTTTAAGGGTGACACGTCTGTAGGTTCAGCAGTTAAAAACCAATTAATTAAATTGATTAATGGGATTGGCGGTTAAACCTAGTCTCTGGGGATGAACTATGAGACATTTAAAAAAATACATTAAAAATGAAAGAGGGTCGCAGCTAATAGAGTTTTTAGCTGTGTTCCCTATGATCATATTCGCTTTGTTATTTATTTGGCAAGTTGCTTTAGTTGCCTATGCCGTAGTTGTTTCAGAAGCAGCAGCTAGAGATGGTGCACGAGTGGCATCGGTCGAGGGGGATTTTGAAGCAGCTGTAGAAAGCTCGGCTTACGGATTAGATCTTCAAAGTGTTTCAAGTTCGACTGGAAATTCTAGTTATGGAAAAAATGTAACGGTTACAGTAGTTGCAAAAGTTCCAACTGTATCTGTTCCCTTTTTAGGAAAGATTGATTATGACTTGAAAGCCGATGCAACCATGCCAATGGAGGAGGATGAAACTGATGAATAATAACTACTTAAAAAATGAAAAAGGAAGTACCCTTTTAGTAGTTATGGGTTTGCTTATGGCAGCCATTTTCATCAGTTTCATCTTTTTTGATTTCTTTACTACATTTGCTGCAAAAAGGGTGGGTCAAACTTCAGCTGACTCCGCTGCACTTGCTGCGGCTGATGAAGCGAAACAAATTTATGATAAAGAGCTCAAAAAGCAAATTAAAGATCGCCTAGAGAAGCTTAAAAGCGAACAAGAAGCTGAAGAAGAAGGAAGCGATGATGCTGAACCTCCAGAAGATGAAGGTATTTCTACTCCGCTGCCTGGTATAGGTGATGCTCTCTTTGGAAAAGAGATGCCGCCTGGAGTGGAAAATTGGATTAATGGGAGTATTGTAGACCTTGATTCTCTTGATTTGAATGAGGCTTTAAAATATTTATTGGAACAAGATGAGATCAATAAGATTAGTTGTGGATCTATAGAGGATGCCTTCCCTCAAATTGAAGAGGCAGCACGTCATTATGCAAAACTTAATGGTGCAGAGGATGACATAGAAGTAGAGTTTCCGTATGAAGGGGAATTTAAAGTTTTTGTGAAGGTAAAGAAAAAGGCCGAATTTGTTACGGTTGACGAGAATTTGTTTTCAGGTGATGAAAATAAAGTAAGAGCAGAAGCCGCAGTAAACATTGCTACACCAAAAGGGATTGATATTAGCTGTGATTAAGGGGAGACAAAATGAGCCGGAAACTATCGTTATTTGCTATTATTCTATGTTTATTATTCTCATTCGTAAGTGTTTCCCCTGCTTCTGCTGGGGGTCTTGATTATGATAAAAGTCAAATAAAGCCTACCGAAATACAAGCAAAAGACACGGGAAGCTTTTGGGATTTCTTGCCGTTTGATTTCGGGGATGGATTAAAGGATACTTTAAAAAAATAGAAAAGTTCTTTAAACCTGTTATTAAAGCTCTAGGGGATGCTATCGACTGGGCAGCAAAAGGAATTGAAAGTGTTGGTGATTGGTGGAATTCTCTCGATGATTGGACAAAAGACCTCATTTATACAATACTTGCCGTATTAGCAGTTGTTGCCGTTGCTGTTGCAGCGTTTGTACTGCTGCCATTTGTAGGTGTGGCATTGTTAATAGGTGCTATTATCGGAGCCATTGTCGCAGGTGCTTTTTATTTCTGGAAATATGGTGGTACGGATGCGTTTGGATGGGGAGTTCTAGCTTGGGCATTTGGTGGAGCAGCCCTTGGTGCCTTGGGTGCTTGGTTATACAGCATAGGTGCTGTTGGTGCTATGGCCGGAATGCTACGTGTTGGATTGGCTAGAGGTTTAACTGCAGCCTTAAACGGAATGCGGACCTTTGGCGGCTGGATAGGTCAAGGTATGCGTTATGTTGGGAGAGGAATGCGGACATTCGCTAGCTGGTTAGGGCAAGGAGCCAAAAGATTCGGTAGCTTTATTGGAAGAAATGCAATGCGGTTTGGTCGATGGGCGAGTGCTACAAGTAGAACAGTATTAGGAAGTTTTTATGTTAGCTGGAAAGCCTTTGCTATAAATTTTGGTATTGGAGCAGGAGTTACCTTTTTTGATGGTACTTTTCTAGCTCTCCTCCAAGGAGATAGTATTAATTGGGGTGAACTGGCAGTAAATGTTCCATTAAATGGCGCTCTTGCAGCTATTGGTGGTCCTATCGCGGGGAAAATGAAGGCGGCTTTAACAACGAAAAGCTTTGGGCAGTTTGCTAAATGGGCAGGTATATCCGGTATGATTGGCGGACCTGGCTACGCAATAGGAGAGTGGATGAAAGGTGGTTTTGAAAACTTTGATCCTATGAATATTGTAATTGGCGGTGTCGGTTCGGCAATACTTTCTCCTATTGGTGTGGTTTTGTATAATGCACCTGGATATATTCCAGAGTATTTGAATCAAAAGTTGGAGATCCAATAAATAATAGAATTAAAGATATTATCTATTGGAATAATTCTGAAGCGCATCCAAATAACTGGTCAAAAGAAAAAATAACTGGATTACTAAATAAAATAAGGGTGATATTTAATGGATAAAGTGTGGAATAAATTCCTGAAACTTTCAATTATATCTATGGTTATATCAGGAATAGGTATTTATTATGTAGATCAGCACCTGCCTGTAACTGTTGAATCACAAAAAATGATATTCGTAATTGTATTAGCAATATTATTTGGTGGAGGATTAGTATTCTTAATTGCTTATAGAATGAGAATGGCAACCGGAAATAAGTTTACTTTAAAAACACTTCTCTATACGGTTATTATAATTCCGATTTTATTCTTATTAGTAAATATTTTGAAGTGAAACTAAAGGGGAAGTGACACCATGAAATTACACCAACCTGCTGGATTTTGGAGACGTTTAGGTGCAGCTATCATAGACGCTGCAGTAGGGGCTGTTATTGGACTTATTATAGGGCCTATTTTTGATGATGACAATCTATCCAGAATCGCTATATGGCTGTATGTAATGGCTTACTATATTCTTGTTCCTTATTATTGGAATGGTTACACAGTTGGAAAGCGGGTTGCTGGCATAAGAATCGTGCGAGTTGATGGAGGAAAACTCGGCTTTAAAAACACTATACTTCGGATGCCTGTTACTCAAATTCTGTATACGATTAGTTTTTTAACATTATATATTGTAACAATTTTTATGATTATCGTTAGAGAAGATAAAAGAGCTATACATGATTTTGTAGCCGGAACGTATGTAACAACCGAAAAACCGTAAATCTCTAAACTGCATTAAAAGGAGGCATATATGAAAAGGTTCTTTACACTAGGGATTATTATTTTTTCATCTTTATTTCTAATAACAGCATGTTCCGATTCAACTGCTTCGAAGAATGAAGATCCTCCAAAAAAGAAAGAGGAAAAAGAAGAAAAAGCTGAATTTCCTAAAGCGGCAACAGATCCAGAAGATATGATGCTTGAAGGCCCTGGTAAGCTAGCCGATGCCAATTACTCAGAAGAGGCGATGAAAGAAGCTTTTAAAAAGATTCCTAATAAGCTAAGTACCCAAGAAGCTTATGATGCTGTTATTCATTACTTGGCAGAGGATTACAAGGAAGACTATGATTATTACAAAAATCTTAATACAACAATAGAGGTCCCTGGGAGTGATAAACCAAGTAATGGGAAAACTTTAAACGTTGCTATTTTACTAGATTCTAGTGGGAGTATGGCTGCGGAAATTGGTGGGGAAACCAAAATGGAAATTGCGAAGAAAGCCGTTCGTAATTATGCAAGTAAGTTACCACAAGGATCTAATGTAATGTTGCGAGTTTACGGCCAAAAAGGAAGCAATGCTGACAGTGACAAAAAAGTTTCGTGTGAAAGCACAGAAGTTGTATATGAACTTAATAGATATAACGAAGGCAATTTCCAAAATAGCTTAGATCAATTTAAACCTACAGGATGGACACCGATTGCTGGTGCAATTCAAGCTGCGCAAAAAGATTTAGAGAGCCAAAGCAGTGATAAAGCTGAGAATTTAATTTATGTCGTGAGTGATGGAGTAGAGACTTGTGACGGAAATCCAGCTGCTGCAGCAAAATCAATTGCTGAATCTCCACAAAAAGCTCAAGTTAATGTAATTGGATTCGATGTTAATGGTGAAGGACAACAGTCTTTGAAAAAAATAGCTCAAGCAGGTGGTGGCAAGTACCAATCTGTTGACTCTGAAGCTGATTTTGAAAAATATCTGCTTGGAGAAAAAATAAACTGTGGCTGGAATGGCAAACATGGGGTAGTGAAAACTTTATAGAAGCTCAAAACATTGCCAGTGAAAAGTTTATAGAAGTTCAAAATAAACATAGTGATGTTTTTAATAAGATCGTTGAAGAAAAAGAGCGGCTTAATAAGGGAGTAAGAGTGTTAAGTGAACTAAAGAAAGTTGAAAACGGTTTTGAAGTGGAAAAACTAATTAATGATCGATATAACACACTCTTAGATTATGACGACGACACATTTAAAACCCTGCAAAACGAAATAGAAGATAACCGAGATGCATTGCAGGAAACGATTGAAAACAAACGTAATGAAGAGCAAGGTAATCTTGATTAAATTAAACGAACAATTTAGAGATGGAAACCCATCTCTTTCTTTTTGAATAAAAACATAGGAGAGTAACGAAATGAAAAACAAGATTACGAGTTTTCTTCTGATCTTCATGGTTTCGGTACTAACCGCGTGCAGCGCAGATCAAAATACTCCTGCCAAACATGGACAAGAAGAGAAAAAGGACAAGTATACAACGCTGGCTGAAGAAGCAAACAAAGAGGGAAAGTTAGAAAAGCTAGAACTCACACCCGTATGCAGAAGAAGTGGAGGCGTCGTTATCCAGCCCCAAATACAAAGAGTTTACGGCAAACTCAACGGTCTTCATTAAGGGAAAAGCGAAAAAGTACAGCGGCTTTAAGTCTGACCATGTATGGATCAAGTTGAGGAGTGATGAGGATGGACCGAATGGGGCGAATTCAGTTATTACGCTCCTATAAAAGAAGGTAAGTTTGAACAGAAGGTCCAGTTGTTTAACGGAAAAGGTAATTACTCCGTTAAGGTGAGTGTGCCGAGTGATACGGCTGAAGACTATTATTACGATATTGCCTCATTTGATGTGGAAAACGTGAACCCTGAGATCAAGCGAGATATTGCTTTTACGAAGAACGCTTTTAAACATGAATTAGTGTTAAATAATTCCATAAATGGGTATATGGAAAGAGATGGTTCTTTCGAGTTGGTAGGTGAGATTGCGGATTCAAGTGTGGAACAGCTTATGGTGGAGCTCAAAAAAGAAAGTGAATCCACCAAGATTATGATTCCGGTTAAGGATGGGAAATTCACAAAGAAAATCCCTCTCTATTATGGCGAAGGTATTCATGAAGTTCAAATCATGACACCGAAAGAGGGAATGACAGATTTTTATTCGGAAGCGGCGAATCTGTACGTTAAAAATTTATCAAGTGATACCTATCAACCAATTAATTACACATCGGCATATAAAGAAAAAGGATTTAACCTGGAGACCCCTGAAGTCAGCGGTGAAAAGGCAGATCTAACATATACGATCAAAGGAAGTATCGATCCTAGTGGAAAAGACGCAAACAAAACGGATGTTGTTTTTGTACAAACCACAAAGGGTGATTTGAAAGCGATGTATGCCATTCCGGTTAAAAACAATGAGTTCAAAGGTGAGTTCTTCCTTCGTTTTGGACCTGGTGAGTATGAGGTTTCCGTTATGGCTCCTGATTTTATGTCGACAAATGGGTATATGCAATATTTTGTCGGTGTTGCTGGATTTACGGTAGAGAACACAAATGCACAGGATCAGCGATTTAGGCTGCCTTCAAGAGGAATTCAATCGGATGCACCAGAGATCAAGAATTTAGCAGCGCAACTGACGGAGAATAAGAAGACTGAAAAAGAAAAAGCCCTAGCTGTGTATGAGTATGTCGCGAAAAACGTGAGCTATGACGTAGATAAGTTAAATAATCGTACATTTGAGTTTGACGATAGCGCAATAAAAACGTTGGACGAGAAAAAAGGCGTTTGTCAGGACTTTGCATACTTAGCGATAGCGCTACTGCGTGCAAGTGGGATGGAAGCACAGATGGTTACGGGATATGCTGGTCAAAATCATGCATGGGTAGAGGTGAAAGTGGATGGGCGCTGGTTAACGATGGACCCAACATGGGGATCGGGTTACCTGCAGAACAACAAGTTCGTTCCAAAGTTCACGATGGAATACTTTGATCCAAAGCCAACTGAGTTTCAGAAAACACATACGAAAAAAGAGATTGAGTTTTAAAAAACGAGGTGCGATGAAATGTCTAATAAAGAAAAGCGATGGAGACGAGTTTATTTACTTCTATATCTATTAATCTACGGATTGGTCGCGCCGCTAAGTCTATTTCTCTTTTTCATAGGAGAAGAATCATTTCCATTCTTTATCATTCCAATCGTACTGGCATTGCCAGCTATGAAGCATAATCATATCCAGAAGATTAGAGAAAAAGAGATGGGTGCTTAATCATTCATTGAGGAAAAGGAGAGAAATGTACAGGTCTGCAAGTTTTATGCTAACGCTTATTTTATTTGTCGTTCTTCTATTAACCGCATGCTCATCCGAAAAAACAGCATCCGATACGGAACCAAAGAAAAAGAGCCTAAAAAAGAGACAGTTGAAAAAGCGCCGACTGACCCAGAAGAGATGGTTGCTCGAGGTGCTGGTGCGCATCACGAAAAGGTAAAGAACCTTGAAGGTGATGCTTTAGATAAACAAATTAAAGAACTTACGAAAGACTTCCCAAAAGATATGAAAAGTGAGGATGCCTATAATCGAATCATTGCAGCATTCGCGGCGGATCATCAGCCAGCTTTTCAGGAGTTAGAGAACTTCGATATTACATTTGAAGAAGTAGAAGCATATGAGAAATATAAAGTAGAAGGCAAAGAAGAAACAAAGGAAGGTCCGCTTAACGTCGCTATTCTTTTAGATGCAAGCGGAAGTATGGCCGCTAAAGTTTCAGGAACGGACAAGATGACAGCGGCTAAAGAAGCTCTGAAGAAATTTGCTGAAGGATTGCCAAAGGACGCAAACGTGATGCTCCGTGTTTACGGACATAAAGGAAGCAATGATGATAAGGATAAGAAGCTTTCATGTGAAAGTACAGAGGTCATGTACCCATTAGGGGCGTACGAATCAGGAGCGTTTCAACAATCTCTTTCTAAATTCAAGCCAACAGGTTGGACGCCACTCGCGGCATCTATTGAAGCTGCAGAAAAAGACCTTCAAGGCAAAGAAGGAAATAACGTGGTTTATATTGTGAGTGATGGAATCGAGACTTGTGACGGAAATGCGGTAGAAGCGGCGAAAAAACTGCATGAATCTAACATTCAAGCAGAAGTAAACATCATTGGATTTGATGTAGATAACGAAGGTCAACAGCAACTGAAGGCTGTAGCAGAAGCAGGTGGTGGAGAATTCCAATCGGTTTCTTCTCAAAAAGAGCTATTTAATGAAGTGGAGTCGAACTGGTCGAAGGCGATGCACAATACACGAATTAACTGGGACTCTTCCATGGATATTAATGATATTAACTG
This sequence comes from Fictibacillus sp. EA-CB0309, assembly GCF_055814265.1. Classification (NCBI taxonomy): domain Bacteria; kingdom Bacillati; phylum Bacillota; class Bacilli; order Caryophanales; family Fictibacillaceae; genus Fictibacillus; species Fictibacillus sp. EA-CB0309. The sequence continues at coordinate 7,227 of NZ_CP169271.1, read as the reverse complement.
GAGTAGCTCCCGTAAATTTATGGACCTCGGAAAAATTTATACAAAAACCGTTATTGATTGCGTTCAAGATGAACAGTCTCTTTTACAAGATGTTAAGTTGAATTTGAGAAATCAGAAAAAACTTACAGATGAAGAAATTAACAAGCTTGATGATCTGATTCGAGAAAGAAATGAAGAGCTTATGGAATACGCAAAAGAAAAACACGATACAAAAAATGCAGCGCTCAAAGCAGAAAGAGATCGTGTAGTCAAACTGATTCAAGATTATGCTGAGGAAGCTAGAACTCAGTAGAAAGTAAATTGTGAAAATGCCCGGTATTAAGTTGCCGGGTTTTATTATGTTTAACAACTGCACAATTAGAGAAAAATGAAACAAGAGAAAGGCGGGATTCAGACATGAGCTATGAAGATCTAGCATTACATACTGACAAGTATCAGATTAATATGATGTACGCCCATTGGAAAAATGGAACGCATAATAACATTCGAGTATTTGAAGCCTTTTTCCGTAAAAATCCATTTAAGAGCGGGTATGCCGTGTTCGCGGGACTTGAGCGGATCATTCGGTATTTGGAGCATCTTCATTTTACTGAAGAGGACATTGATTATTTGAGAACGCAAGAAGAGCAATATGAGGAAGGTTTCTTGGAGGAGTTAAAAAACTTCAACTTTACAGGAGAGTTATTTTCCGTAAAGGAAGGAACGGTTGTTTTTCCTAACGAGCCGTTAATCCGCATCAAGTGCCGTGTGTTTGAAGCTCATCTTTTAGAGACAGCCCTTCTAAACTTCATGAACTACCAAACTCTGATTGCTACGAAAGCGGCCCGCATTCGATACGTTACTCCCGATGATCAGCTGATGGAATTCGGAACGCGTCGTGCGCAGGAAGCAGATGCGGCAATCTGGGGTGCACGTGCAGCGTACATTGCTGGCTTTGATGCGACATCCAACATGCGTGCCGGGAAGCTCTTTGGAATTCCTACAAAAGGAACTCATGCGCATGCTTGGGTTCAAGACCACGATACTGAAGAGGAAGCTTTTGAGCGTTTTGCAGATGCTCTCCCGAATCAAAGTATTCTGCTGGTGGATACGTACAATACTTTAAAAAGCGGAGTACCTAACGCCATAAAGGTCGGCTTAAAGATGAAGGAAGCGGGAAAATCGCTAAAAGGCATCCGATTGGACAGCGGTGATTTAGCCTACCTATCTATTCAAGCACGCAAAATGTTAGATAAAGCGGGACTTACTGATGTAGTAATCGTAGCGAGTAATGACTTAGATGATGATGTTATTACAGACTTAAAGGCACAAGGTGCTCAAATTACATCATGGGGAGTTGGAACGCAGCTGATTACAGCAGCCGACCAGCCTGCACTTGGCGGAGTTTATAAAGTCGTAGCAAAATATGAAGATGGTGAGTATGTCCCTACGATTAAGATTTCATCTAATGTAGAGAAAATCACGACACCTGGCTATAAAAAGGTATACCGTATCATTAACGCAAAAGGTAAAGCTGAAGCGGATTACATCGCAATGAATGATGAAGTGCTTCCTGAAAAAGATATTAAGCTTTTCGATCCGGTGCATACTTATAAAAGCAAGGTCGTGTCTTCCTTTACAGCAGAAGAACTGCTTCAGCCTGTTTATATAGAAGGAAAGCTTGTTTATAAGCTTCCTAAACTAGAAGAAATCCGTCGTTATCATCAAGAGCAGCTTCAATTGTTCTGGCCTCAGCATTTAAGGAGATTGAACCCACAAGAGTATTTTGTTGATCTATCAGTAGAGGTATGGAAGACGAAAAACGACCTTTTAGAGAAGTATTCCTTATAGGTAAAGAGCCTCTTTTCGACATGAAAAGCGGTTTTTTAATAAAATCTTTAAAAAAGCGTTGACGGTAGGCGCTATCGCTGATATAGTAATAAACGTTGTTGCTTTTCTTACATAACGTTCGTCAAAAACAAACATAAACTTTTAAAAAAAGTTGTTGCTTCGCAAGAAGATATGTGGTAAGATAGTTTTTGTCGCTGCTTTAAGAGAGTGACGCAATAAAGTAATAAAAGTTCTTTGAAAACTGAACAAAAGAAATAGGTAAGGAATTAAATTAATTCCGTCAGTTTTAAAATCGAGCAAGACAAACACTTTTATGGAGAGTTTGATCCTGGCTCAGGATGAACGCTGGCGGCGTGCCTAATACATGCAAGTCGAGCGGATGAAGAGGAGCTTGCTTCTCTGATTTAGCGGCGGACGGGTGAGTAACACGTGGGTAATCTGCCTGTAAGACGGGGATAACTCCGGGAAACCGGGGCTAATACCGGATAATAAGAAGAAACGCATGTTTCTTTTTTGAAAGTCGGTTTCGGCTGACACTTACAGATGAGCCCGCGGCGCATTAGCTAGTTGGTGAGGTAACGGCTCACCAAGGCGACGATGCGTAGCCGACCTGAGAGGGTGATCGGCCACACTGGGACTGAGACACGGCCCAGACTCCTACGGGAGGCAGCAGTAGGGAATCTTCGGCAATGGGCGAAAGCCTGACCGAGCAACGCCGCGTGAGCGATGAAGGCCTTCGGGTCGTAAAGCTCTGTTGTTAGAGAAGAACAAGTACGAGAGTAACTGCTCGTACCTTGACGGTACCTAACCAGAAAGCCACGGCTAACTACGTGCCAGCAGCCGCGGTAATACGTAGGTGGCAAGCGTTATCCGGAATTATTGGGCGTAAAGCGCGCGCAGGCGGTCTCTTAAGTCTGATGTGAAAGCCCACGGCTCAACCGTGGAGGGTCATTGGAAACTGGGAGACTTGAGTGCAGGAGAGAAAAGTGGAATTCCACGTGTAGCGGTGAAATGCGTAGAGATGTGGAGGAACACCAGTGGCGAAGGCGGCTTTTTGGCCTGTAACTGACGCTGAGGCGCGAAAGCGTGGGGAGCAAACAGGATTAGATACCCTGGTAGTCCACGCCGTAAACGATGAGTGCTAGGTGTTGGGGGTTCCACCCTCAGTGCTGAAGTTAACACATTAAGCACTCCGCCTGGGGAGTACGACCGCAAGGTTGAAACTCAAAGGAATTGACGGGGGCCCGCACAAGCAGTGGAGCATGTGGTTTAATTCGAAGCAACGCGAAGAACCTTACCAGGTCTTGACATCCTTTGACCACTCTAGAGATAGAGCTTTCCCCTTCGGGGGACAAAGTGACAGGTGGTGCATGGTTGTCGTCAGCTCGTGTCGTGAGATGTTGGGTTAAGTCCCGCAACGAGCGCAACCCTTGACCTTAGTTGCCAGCATTCAGTTGGGCACTCTAAGGTGACTGCCGGTGACAAACCGGAGGAAGGTGGGGATGACGTCAAATCATCATGCCCCTTATGACCTGGGCTACACACGTGCTACAATGGATGATACAAAGGGTTGCGAAGCCGCGAGGCCAAGCCAATCCCAAAAAGTCATTCTCAGTTCGGATTGTAGGCTGCAACTCGCCTACATGAAGCCGGAATTGCTAGTAATCGCGGATCAGCATGCCGCGGTGAATACGTTCCCGGGCCTTGTACACACCGCCCGTCACACCACGAGAGTTTGTAACACCCGAAGTCGGTGGGGTAACCCTTTTGGGAGCCAGCCGCCGAAGGTGGGACAGATGATTGGGGTGAAGTCGTAACAAGGTAGCCGTATCGGAAGGTGCGGCTGGATCACCTCCTTTCTATGGAGATTATGAAACAGCTTCGACTGTTTCGTAAGTACACCTATTCTTCTTTTGTTCAGTTTTGAAGGAACTTAACTTCCTTTAGGGGCCTATAGCTCAGCTGGTTAGAGCGCACGCCTGATAAGCGTGAGGTCGATGGTTCGAGTCCATTTAGGCCCACCATTTTCATAATTTAATTCCCATTATGGGGCTTTAGCTCAGCTGGGAGAGCGCCTGCCTTGCACGCAGGAGGTCAGCGGTTCGACCCCGCTAAGCTCCACCATTGCACATCTTACGATGATGCATTTTTAAATTGTGTTCTTTGAAAACTAGATATCGACATCCAAACAATATGCAAGGCAGATAGATATTTATCTGCGCCAAGCAAGAATCTTTGATGTGTAAACATCATATAAGGTTAAGCTAGAAAGGGCGCACGGTGGATGCCTTGGCACTAGGAGCCGAAGAAGGACGGGACGAACACCGATATGCCTCGGGGAGCTGTAAGTAAGCATTGATCCGGGGATTTCCGAATGGGGGAACCCACCATCCGTAATGGGATGGTATCCATATCTGAATACATAGGGTATGAGAAGGCAGACCCGGGGAACTGAAACATCTAAGTACCCGGAGGAAGAGAAAGCAAATGCGATTTCCTGAGTAGCGGCGAGCGAAACGGAATCAGCCCAAACCAGAGGGCTTGCCCTCTGGGGTTGTAGGACACTCTACATGGAGTTACAAAGGAACGAAGTAGGTGAAGCGGTCTGGAAAGGCCAGCCAAAGAAGGTAACAGCCCTGTAGCTGAAACTTCGTTCTCTCCTGAGTGGATCCTGAGTACGGCGGGACACGTGAAACCCCGTCGGAATCCGGGAGGACCATCTCCCAAGGCTAAATACTCCCTAGTGACCGATAGTGAACCAGTACCGTGAGGGAAAGGTGAAAAGCACCCCGGAAGGGGAGTGAAATAGATCCTGAAACCGTGTGCCTACAAGTAGTCGGAGCCCATTAACGGGTGACGGCGTGCCTTTTGTAGAATGAACCGGCGAGTTACGATCCGTGCAAGGTTAAGTTGATAAGACGGAGCCGCAGCGAAAGCGAGTCTGAATAGGGCGACATAGTACGTGGTCGTAGACCCGAAACCGTGTGATCTACCCATGTCCAGGGTGAAGTTCAGGTAACACTGAATGGAGGCCCGAACCCACGCACGTTGAAAAGTGCGGGGATGAGGTGTGGGTAGGGGTGAAATGCCAATCGAACACGGAGATAGCTGGTTCTCCCCGAAATAGCTTTAGGGCTAGCCTCGCGGCAAGATTCCTGGAGGTAGAGCACTGATTGGACTAGGGCCCCCACAGGGTTACCGAATTCAGTCAAACTCCGAATGCCAGAGAATTATCCGCGGGAGTCAGACTGCGAGTGATAAGATCCGTAGTCAAAAGGAAACAGCCCAGACCATCAGCTAAGGTCCCAAAGTATACGTTAAGTGGCAAAGGATGTGGAGTTGCCCAGACAACCAGGATGTTGGCTTAGAAGCAGCCACCATTTAAAGAGTGCGTAATAGCTCACTGGTCGAGTGACTCTGCGCCGAAAATGTAACGGGGCTAAACGTATCACCGAAGCTATGGCTTGTACCGTATGGTACAGGGGTAGGGGAGCGTTCGAAGTGCAGCGAAGTCAGACCGGAAGGACTGGTGGAGCGCTTTGAAGTGAGAATGCCGGTATGAGTAGCGAAAGACAAGTGAGAATCTTGTCCATCGAAAGCCTAAGGTTTCCTGAGGAAGGCTCGTCCGCTCAGGGTTAGTCGGGGCCTAAGCCGAGGCTGAAAAGCGTAGGCGATGGATAACAGGTTGATATTCCTGTACCACCTCCTTTCCGTTTGAACAATGGGGGACGCAGTAAGGTAGGGTGAGCGCACTGATGGAATAGTGCGTCTAAGCAGTTAGGCTGTTGGGTAGGCAAATCCGCCCAACGTGAAGGCTGAGCTGTGATGGCGAGGGAAATTTTAGTACCGAAGTCCTGATCCTACACTGCCAAGAAAAGCCTCTAGTGAGGAAAGAGGTGCCCGTACCGCAAACCGACACAGGTAGGCGAGGAGAGAATCCTAAGATGATCGGGAGAACTCTCGTTAAGGAACTCGGCAAAATGACCCCGTAACTTCGGGAGAAGGGGTGCTCTGATAGGGTTTATCGCCCGAGAGAGCCGCAGTGAATAGATCCAAGCGACTGTTTAGCAAAAACACAGGTCTCTGCGAAACCGCAAGGTGAAGTATAGGGGCTGACACCTGCCCGGTGCTGGAAGGTTAAGAGGAGGGGTTATCCTTACGGAGAAGCTCTGAATTGAAGCCCCAGTAAACGGCGGCCGTAACTATAACGGTCCTAAGGTAGCGAAATTCCTTGTCGGGTAAGTTCCGACCCGCACGAAAGGTGTAACGACTTGGATACTGTCTCAACGAGAGACCCGGTGAAATTATAGTACCTGTGAAGATGCAGGTTACCCGCGACAGGACGGAAAGACCCCATGGAGCTTTACTGCAGCTTGATATTGGATTTTGGTACAGCTTGTACAGGATAGGTAGGAGCCTGAGAAGCCGGAGCGCCAGCTTCGGTGGAGGCGTCGGTGGGATACTACCCTGGCTGTATTGAAATTCTAACCTTGAACCGTGATCCGGTTCGGAGACAGTGTCAGGCGGGCAGTTTGACTGGGGCGGTCGCCTCCTAAACAGTAACGGAGGCGCCCAAAGGTTCCCTCAGAATGGTTGGAAATCATTCGTAGAGTGTAAAGGCACAAGGGAGCTTGACTGCGAGACCTACAAGTCGAGCAGGGACGAAAGTCGGGCTTAGTGATCCGGTGGTTCCGCATGGAAGGGCCATCGCTCAACGGATAAAAGCTACCCTGGGGATAACAGGCTTATCTCCCCCAAGAGTCCACATCGACGGGGAGGTTTGGCACCTCGATGTCGGCTCATCGCATCCTGGGGCTGAAGTAGGTCCCAAGGGTTGGGCTGTTCGCCCATTAAAGCGGTACGCGAGCTGGGTTCAGAACGTCGTGAGACAGTTCGGTCCCTATCCGTCGCGGGCGCAGGAAATTTGAGAGGAGCTGTCCTTAGTACGAGAGGACCGGGATGGACACACCGCTGGTGTACCAGTTGTTCCGCCAGGGGCATAGCTGGGTAGCTACGTGTGGACGGGATAAGTGCTGAAAGCATCTAAGCATGAAGCCCCCTCAAGATGAGATTTCCCATCACGTTAAGTGAGTAAGACCCCTTAGAGATGATGAGGTTGATAGGTCTGGTGTGGAAGCGTGGTGACACGTGGAGCTGACAGATACTAATCGGTCGAGGGCTTATCCTTAAAATGCATAAACGTTTGGAAACGTCGTATCTAGTTTTGAGAGAACATACTCTCAAACTTAATAAGATCATGGTGAAAGTCATGGTTAGGTCTAGTGATGATGGCGAAGAGGTCACACCCGTTCCCATACCGAACACGGAAGTTAAGCTCTTCAGCGCCGATGGTAGTTGGGGGTCTCCCCTGTTAGAGTAGGACGTCGCTAGGCAAAG